>JBBKXP010000001.1:0-6038 GCA_037969545.1 Paracoccaceae bacterium
GTCCATGCCGGGGCAGGCGATGATATCGCTGATCAGGCCGATGTTGGCAGTCCCAAGATCAGCGGCTCTTAGCGCCTGATAAAGTGCAGGCAGGTCGGCCTTGTGGACATGCGGCAGGACGATGTTCTGTTCATGACTGACGCGCAGTTCGCTGTGCCCATAACGTTCGGCAAGGTCGGCCATGACGCGCATCTGGTCACTGGTCGCATCGCCGGGGGTGGCGCCATGCTTTTTCAGCGAGATCGAGACGATGGCGTATCCCGGCGTGCGGTGCGCGGCGAGGTTGGTATCGGACCACGACCGAAAGGCCGGGTTGGCCAGACGGGCGTATTCAAAGCCCTCGACAGACTTTGTCGCGAAGGCAGGCGGCGCAAAGAAATGTTCAATTTCTGCAAGAAGGCGTTGATCTATGCCAGTGAATCCACCGCGAATAATCGTAAAACGATCATTGACCAGACGTTGGATTTCATCGATTCCATGCTCATGCACGGTGATCTTGATCCGCGCCTTGTATTTGTTGTCGCGTCGCCCGAGCAGGTTCCACACCGATACAACCGCCTCGACATAGGGTAGCAGGTCTGCTTGCGGCACGAAATCGGTGATCACCTTGCCGATCATCGGGGTGCGGCCCAGACCACCGCCAACGATCACCTCGAAACCTGGCTCACCTGCATCATTCAGCACCATCCGTAGCCCGATGTCATGCGCCCGGGTCACGGCGCGGTCGTTGGGCGAGCCGGTGACAGCAATCTTGAATTTGCGCGGCAGGAACTGGAATTCGGGGTGGTCGGTCGACCATTGGCGCAGCAATTCGGCGACCGGGCGCGGATCGGCGATTTCGTCTGCTGCGGCCCCTGCGAAATGGTCGGCTGTCACGTTGCGGATGGTGTTGCCCGAGGTCTGAATGGCGTGCATTTCCACATCGGCCAAGGCGGCCAGAATGTCGGGCACGTCTTTCAGTTCTGGCCAGTTGAACTGAATGTTCTGCCGGGTGGTGAAATGGCCATAGCCCTTGTCCCAACGGTCCGCGATCAGCGCAAGCTGGCGCATCTGGGTCGGATTCAGGGTGCCATACGGAACCGCGACGCGCAGCATGTAGGCGTGCAGTTGCAGATACAGACCGTTCATCAGGCGCAGCGGACGGAATTCATCTTCGGTGAGGCTACCGTCGACCCGGCGGGCGACCTGAGCGCGGAACTGGGCCACCCGCTCGCGCACGAATGTCGCATCAAAATCGTTGTAATGGTACATCTTCAGATCCCGACCTGCTTGCCATGCGGATAATTCGACGGGCCGCGGCTGCGAAATGTCTCGCGGAAATGCACCGGTTCGGGGCCGTTCCTGCCGGCGTTTGCATCGGCCAGATAAACGCCGACCACTTCGCCGGATCGGCGTTGCCCATCGATCAGGCGGATATCGGCGTGGGCCTCATCCTCGATCAGTTCCGCTTCGCTCATCACGCGAGTCCAGCGGTCGTCGGCGGTCAGCCAGACGACGTCGCCTTCGATCAGGGCGTTTCCGGTGATGACTTTGGGCGTGAAGGTGCGGGTCATAGCAGGGCCTCCTTGATCGGGTGTGCCGGGGCGAGCGCCACCGCATCGCGCGGCGCCAGCCCGTAGAATGTGATTGCGGGGCCGCCAAGGGCGGCACGGGTCAGTGTAGGTTCCAACTGTGACAAGGTTGTTGCGATCACCCGCGAGTTCGGGCGCGACGCGTTTTCGATCACTGTCACCGGTGTCATCGGGTCGGCGCCGTGCATCAGCAGCCGACCCTGAATAAACCGGGCGGTCCTTTTGCCCATGTAGATCGCGGCGACGGCACCGGGCGTTGCCAAGGCGCGCCAGTCGTGTTCGGCAAAACCTTTGGTGTCGTGTCCGGTGATGTAGCGCACCGACGAATTGCGACCCCGACTGGTCAGGCTTTGGCCGATTTGCGCGACGGCGGCGCTGGCGGCGGTGATGCCGGGAACGATCGACCAGGCGATGCCGGCGGCGTCGAGTGCGTCAATTTCTTCGTCAAGCCGCCCGAAAACCGTTGGATCGCCCGCCTTGAGACGCACGACCTGATGCCCCTGGACGGCATGGGCAACCATCATGTCGTTGATGTCGTCCTGCGCGGTCGACGTCCCGAAACCCTCTTTGCCGGCGTCGATCAGCACCGCTTCGCGACGCGCCAGTTCAAGGATTTCCGGCGCCACGAGCCGGTCGTGAATGACGACATCTGCGGTATCAAGCGCCCTGCGCGCCTTGAGCGTCAGCAGGTCGGGGTCGCCGGGTCCAGCCCCGACAAGTGCCACATGACCGGTCTTTGCGGCGGCCATCACATGGCGGTCCAGCAGGGTCGAAAGTGCTGTATCGACACGGTCGGTTTCCAATGCTGCGGGGCCGTCGGTGAAATAGTAATCAGCCCAGAAGTCCCGCCGCTTGCGCCCCATCGGCAGAATATCGGCGGCGTGGCGAAATGCCTTACCGATTTTGGCGAGCAGACCCAATTGGACCGGCAGACGTGCTTCGAGGTCGGTTTTGATCGCGCGGGCCAGAACCGGCGCGGCGCCTTCGGTCCCGATGGCAACGACGACAGGATCGCGGTCGACAATAGCCGGGGTGATGAAATCGCTGTCGCGCAGATTGTCGACGATGTTGACCAAGACTCCGGCGGCACGGGCGAGGGCGGCGCCACGGGCGTCTTCGGCGGCATCTTCGGTTGCGCCATAGAACAGGGCCGCGCCGGGCAGATCGGTCGCGGCGACGGGCCGGTTGATCAGGGTCAGTTGCCCGTCGGCGGCCCAACGATGGATTTCCGCCGCAGCGTCGGGCGCATAGACGCGAATCTCGGCTTCGGTCTTCATCAGCAAACGCAGTTTGGCCTGCGCCGCATCACCACCGCCGGCGACGATGATCCGTTGACCGGATACATTCAGGAAGATCGGAAAGTGTTGCATGACGCGGCCTCTGCTTTGTTGTTTTAATATAGAACAAAGTTCTGGTTATTGACCATTGTGTTGCGCGGATAAGAACGTATGTTTTAAAGCGCGGCGAGAGAATGCCGTTTGTTCTGCAATCATTGGAAAACTGGAATGGCATTGCGAATTGACGAGACGGATCGGAAGATCCTTGCGGCCCTGCAGCGCGATGCAGCGCAATCGCTGGACGATATCGCCCGCGAGATCGGATCATCCAAGACACCGGTGTGGAACCGGATTCGCAAGATGCGCGAGGCCGGAATCATCGGGGCGCAAACGGTGAAACTGGATGCCGAAGCGCTGGGGTTCGAGGCGTGTTTCTTTGTTCTGATCCGCACGTCCGAGCACGAGGCGGCTTGGCAAAAAGTGTTCCTGGAGGCGTTGCAGGACCGTCCGGAGGTGCAGGAGGCGCACCGGCTGGCGGGTGATATCGACTATATCCTCAAGGTTCGGGTGAAAAACGCCCGCGCCTATGACGCGTTCTATCAGGCGCTGATTTCCGAGGTGCGGGTGCATAACGTCACCGCGCTGTTGTCGATGGAAGAGATCAAATCGACAACGGCGCTGCCGCTGTGATCGTGGAGGGGGCGCTGCCCCCGGTGTATTTATGGCCGCCAAAAGAAGCTGGGGGTCAGGTTCGCACCATCAGGCAGTCGTGCCCATGGAAGTGGTAGACGTTGGCGTAGGTCGGCGGTTTAGTGATATGCAAGCCGGGGCAGCGGGCGAACAGCGCCCTTAGCGCGACCAGCAGTTCGAGCCGGGCCAGCGGCGCGCCGACGCAAAAGTGGATGCCGCCACCGAAACTGGTGTTGGCGGGGCCCTTGCGCGCCGGATCAAAGCGATTTGGGTCGGGGTAGGCCGCCGGATCGCGGTTGGCCGCACCCAGCAGGCAGTTCACCTCGCTGCCGCGCCGGATGGTTTCGCCGAACAGCGCCACATCCTCGTAGGCCCGGCGGGTGAAGCTGTGCAACGGCGGATCGTAGCGGATCACTTCTTCGACCGTCGCGGCGTCGATCCGGTGCTGGTCGTTGTCGATCAGGCATCTGACCCCGTTGCCAATCGTATGCACCGTCGCCTCGTGTCCGGCGTTCAACAACAACATGCAGGTGCTGATCAATTCTTCCGAGCCGAGCCTTTCACCGGCCTGTTCGGCGGCGATGAGTTCGCTGATCAGATCATCGCCGGGGGACCGACGCCTTTCAGCGATATAGCTGATCAGGAATGCGCGAAAGTCCAGCGTCGCGGCGACCGCCGCATCTTCGATCGCGCGGGTGCGCCGTGCTTGATACATCGCCACCATCGCGTTGGACCAAGCCAGCAAATCGTCGGACCGCGCTTCAGGTACGCCGAGCAGGCGGCAGATGATGATGACGGGCAGGGGGCGGGCGAATGCGTCCAGCAGATCAAACGGGCCGGTCGGAAAGCGGTCGATCAGGGCATGGCTCAGGTGTTCGATCTCAGAGCCCAAAGCCGCGATGCGGCGCGAGGTGAAGGCGCGCAACACCAGCCCGCGCAACCGGGTGTGCCGGGGTGGTTCCAATTCCAGCATCGAATGCGCCTCGGTGGCATAGAACGGGGCGAGATGTGCCGGAATCGGCGCGGCCAGATCAGCCGGCACCTCGCGTCCGAAACGCCGGTCACGCAGGATCAGGCTGACGGCGCGATGCGACACCGCGCAGACCTTGTCGTAGTCGGCCCATTCAAACAGATCACCTGTCTGCCGAGCGGTGTCGTAGAACGCGTAGGGATTTTGCACAAAGGCCGGATCGGTCGGAGATTGGGTCAGGAGTTGCATGGGCCAGCAATGCCGCTGGCCTCTGGCCATTGCAAGCCGTCGTTTCTAGGGTGAACCCGGGACCGGGAGGAGACATGCGGCATCGCATTGCCATCGTGGTGACATATCTGGGCTTTGTCGCCGTTCTGGTGGCAGGGGTCTGGTGGGTCGGCATGGGTGCTGCGCAGGACCAACTGGCGCGGCGCGGTGCCGCCGATCTGGCGCTGGCGTCGGACCGACTGACCAGTGCGTTGCAGCGCTACCGCCAGTTGGCCGTGGTCTTGGCCGACCATCCTGATCTGGCACCTTTGTTGCAGGGCCAAAGCGACGTGGACCGGGCCCGTGCGGTGTTGGTCCGTGTCGCCGATCAGACCGGTGCAATGGATATTCTGGTGGTCGATGCCGCCGGGCGCGAACTGGTCGCGGCCAACACTGCCGGTCCGCTTGCGCATGCCGGGCAGCCTGCTTTGACACGCGCGCTGCAGGGCGCACTTGGTCTGGATCACAAGCTGAGCCCGCGCTATGGGCGGCGCGGGTTTTCGTTTGCGGCGCCGGTGTTTTCGCCAGCGGGCCCAGTGATCGGCGCCGTGATCGTGGTGGCTGACGCCGAAGCGGTCGAGGCGGCGTGGCGTGGTGACAACCCGGTTGTTTTCTTTACCGACGATTTGGGTGTCGTCTACCTGACGAACCGATCCGAGCTGTTGTTTCGCAGTCGCAGCGGCGATCCGCTGCGTGCCGCTGCCAGCAACCGCTATCTGGCGGGGCAGGTCGCCCCATTTGTGGCGCATACCGAATCGCGGCCATACGGGCATGACATCTGGCGTGTCGACGGCGGCCGGTATCTGCCGCGCACCGCGCTGCATCTGACGCGCGACATTCCGGTGATCGGGATGACGGGAGAGGCCCTGCTTGATATCGCACCTGCCCGCCAGATTGCGGGATTGCAGGCGGCAGCGACGGCAGCGTTGTGTCTTGCCTTTGGCGCCCTGCTGTTTCTGGCGACCGAACGGCGACGCACTCTCGCACTGGCCAATGCAAGACTTGAGGCGCGTGTCGTCGACCGCACCGCCGATCTGTCGGCCTTGAACGTCGATTTGCGTCGCGAAGTGGCCGAACGGACGGATGCCGAGGCACGGCTGAAACGGGCGCAGTCCGATCTGGTGCAGGCGGGCAAATTGTCGGCGCTTGGCCAGATGTCCGCCGGGATCAGTCATGAACTGAACCAGCCGCTGACCGCGATCCAGTCGTTTGCCGAAAACGCCCAAGGGTTTCTGGCCCGGGGCAAGGCGGATGTGGCCGCCA
>JBBKXP010000002.1:0-8223 GCA_037969545.1 Paracoccaceae bacterium
GCGCTATAAAGCGCAAAGACCGACCTCCACCCGAACGACGCGTCAAGAAACCCGCCCAAGACCGGCCCGGTGACCGAAGCGAGACCTGCCGACAGACCGAAAAGGGCAAACGCCAGCCCACGTTCGCGGGGCTGGAACAGCACCGGCACGATGGCCAGCGTCTGCGGGGTCATCATTGCGCCGCCGATGCCCTGGACGACGCGGGCGGCAATCAGCCCCTCCATCGACGGGGCCATACCGCACAATGTCGACCCGATGGTGAATACGACCACCCCGGCGATAAAGACCTTGCGGCGGCCATAGACATCGCCCAACCGCCCGGCAGGCAACAACAGCAGTGCAAAGGTCAGAATATAGACCGCGACCACCCATTCGATCTGGCTGTCTGATGCCCCAAAGGCCGACTGCATCGACGGCAGGGCGACATTGACGATGGTGATGTCGATCAGGTTCATGAAACCGGCGATCAACAGCGCAGACATCGCAATCCAGCGGCCCGGCAAGGGGGCCGATTCAACAGGGGCGGACATGCAGGATACCTTTGATGGGTGGGGCTCGCCGCTTAATTAGCCGACTGTCGATCAAAGGCAACGGGACAGCGCCAGATTGTCAGTCAGATGTCACCGGCCAACGCCGGCCAAGTTCAGCCAGACCGGCGCCGATCAGTTCCGCAAGGACTGCCAGATCAATGTCATCCAGTTTGGTGATATAAAGGCATGACTTGCCCATCTTGTGCTTGCCAAGTCGCGCAAGGATCGGCGCAAAGTCGCCGTAGCCCGGCATGATATAGACCACCGTCTGTGCCTTTCGCGGCGAAAATCCGGTGGCGCACATCTCGCCGCTGCGCCCGCTATCATAGGTGTAACGATAGCGACCATAACCGATGATGCTTGGGCCCCACATGCGTGGCGCAAACCCCGTTACCCGGCGAAACAACGCGTCAAGCCGGATCGCAACGTCGTGCGGCACTGGATGCCCGACCTCTGCTATGAAATCGGCAACCGACTGCGCTGTCGCTTGGGTCTTGTTGTCGTCCATGCCTGAGCCCTCCCGCCATCAAGGCTACGCGGCGAAACTGTCGCCCGTAGGCATTCTAGAAGTCAACTGTCGCCGCAACGGCCCGGTGATCCGACGGCCACGGATCGACCACAAAATCGCTCCGTGGACCGTCCTCGCCCACAATCGCCGCGCCCGTTACCGTCGCGCCGCGCACAAAGACAAAGTCGATCCGGTCATGATGATCCTCGGGATCGTCCTCGGTGCTCCAAAGCGGGGTCCAGGTAAACGCCGGCTTGGCCACCGGATCGGGCCAGATGGCACGGTAGGCATCAACAAAACCGGCATCTTCCAGCCGCTTGGTCGTCGGCCAGACAACGGCAACCGGCTGTTGGCCCGCCGCGACGGTTTCCGGCGTCGGGTCGTGCAGCGAGGGCTCGTTGAAATCGCCAAAGACGAATGTCACTGCGTCGCCCGCCGCCGCCAGATCGGCGTCCAGCAGATCCATCGCCGGCCCGCGCGTGCGGTTTGCCCAGTCGGCCAGTTCCGCCGGATCGGTGGTGAACGGCGCCGGACCGTAGGCGATCCCCACTGCCTGATAGGGTTGATAGGGCTCGTCGTCGTGATGGATGTTGAAGGCCCAGACGGTAGTGCCGTTCACCTCAATCGGCACCCCAAGATCGTTCGGTGTCGCCGCCCCGATCGGATAGCGCGAGATCACGGCATTGGCCCAAAGCGCAACGTTTTCCTGCGTCTGGTCATAGTAAAAATAGCCCAGCGCGTCGGCGATCGCCTTGGCCACTGAATCGCCCTCTGCCGGGCAGACATCCGCGGTGCAGGTCTCGCCTTCAAGGCGGGTTTCCTGAACCCCGATGATATCGGCCCCGGCAGCGCGGATGGCGGCAACGGTTTCATCCACCGGCTTGCCGTCATTGGCACCGCCACCGTAAATGTTGAACGACATCACGGTCAGGGTCTCGGCAGCCAGCGGCGCGGCCAAAAGACCGAAAGCCGTGGTCAGGATCAGCGTGTGTTTAATCGGGTCTCTCCAGCATGTCGGTCCGCGGCGGGCCGATTCGATGGCAAATTCTGGCATGGAAATGCAACGGGTGCGTAATCGGAAATACGCGGCGCCTGGTTCTGGCCCTGTCAGACCGGGGCGGGCCGCCCCAAGACGACCGCATTCATGATCCGGCCGGGCGTAAAGGTGAAAATCCCCGCGATGACCAGCGCCCCCAGGAACAGCCCGATCATCGCCCGCCGGTGCCGCCCGACACGGTGCGCCCGGGCGTGGGCGACGGCCGCCGGCAGTAGGGCCAGAACAAGGATCGACAACAGGTGGATGACGCTGAACCCGCCGACCTGCCGGATCGTGTGAATCCAGAACGACGACAGGGCGACGACGGCCATCAGAGCGACCCAGACATAGCCGAACGTGCGGTGCGGCAGCGTGCCCTTGGGCGCGGCAAGTTGCACAAGCCCAAGGCCAAATGCCAACATCGCGGCAAAGGCGTGGACCTGAATCAGCTGCGGCGCGGCAAGAAGGGGGGCGAATGTCACGCGTCATCCCGGTAGCGGTTCACGATGGGATAACGGCGGTCGAGCCAGAACGCGCCTTTCGTCAGGCGGGTTCCGGGGGCGGACTGGAACCGCTTGTATTCGCTGGCGTAAATCAGATTCTCGACCTTCTTGACGACGGCCCGGTCATAGCCCGCCGCAACGCAATCAGCGACCGATGCGTTCTTGTCCACCAGCAGTTCCAGGATACCGTCAAGCACCTCGTAGGGCGGCAACGACTGATCGTCGCGCTGATCCGGGCGCAGTTCCGCGCTGGGCGGTTTTTCGATGATTGTCGGTGGGATCACGACGCCCGACGGCGCTTTCATCCAGTCGCGGTGGGTCTTGTTGCGCCAACGACAGGTCGCAAAGACCCGCATTTTGTACAGATCCTTGATCGGATTATATCCACCTGCCATGTCGCCATAAATCGTCGCATAGCCGACCGCGACCTCGGATTTGTTTCCCGTGGTCAACAGCATCTCGCCCGACTTGTTGGAAAGTGCCATGAGCAAAAGCCCACGCAGGCGCGACTGGATATTCTCCTCGGCCAGTCCCGGCTCAAGTCCGGCGAACAATGGCGCCAGCGTCTCGGTCACAGCTTCGCGCGGTCCGGCGATGGAAACTGTCTCGATCTTGCAACCCAAGGCAGCCGCCACCGCTGCAGCATCGTCCAGCGACGCCTGCGACGTAAATTCCGACGGTAACATCACGCACCGGACGTTCTCGGGGCCGAGGGCATCGGCAGCGATGGTCGCCACGATGGCGCTGTCGATGCCGCCGGAAAGGCCCAGCAGCACCTTGGCAAAACCTGTCTTGCGCACGTAATCGCGCAGGCTCTGCACCATCGCGCGGTAGTCCTGTTCTGTCTCGTCGGGAAGATGCGCCATCGGGCCATCCGTCACCCGCCAACCGCTTGCCCCGCGTTTAAGGTCGATATGGCCGACCACGGCGTCAAACAGTGGCAGTTGCGCGGCCAGGACGCCGCCGGGGTTCAGCGCAAAGGAACCGCCGTCGAAAACCTGATCGTCCTGCCCGCCCACCATGTTCAGATAAATCAGCGGCAGCCCGGTTTCGATCACGCGGGCGACCATCATGTTCATCCGGGTGTCCATCTTGCCCCGGTAATAGGGCGATCCGTTCGGCACCAGCAGGAACTCGGCGCCTGTTTCGGCCAGCGTTTCGCATACCTCGGGATGCCAGGCATCTTCGCAGATCGGGCTGCCGATCACGGTATTGCCGACCGCATAGGGCCCGCCCAGCGGTCCGGAGTCAAAGATACGGACCTCGTCGAACACCGTTTCATTGGGCAGGTTGTGTTTCAGCGTCCGCGACACGATCCGCCCGCCCTTGAGCACGAAATAGGCATTGTAAAGGCTGGCTCCTTCGACATGCGGACCGCCAATGGTCAGCGCCGGACCATCGGCACAATCGCGCGCCAACTGTTCCAGCGTGGCCTGCGCCGCCATCTGAAACGCCGGTTTCAGCACGAGGTCCTGGGCGTTGTATCCTGTGATGAACATTTCCGGCAGGGCCACCAGATCGGCACCGGCATCGCGCCCCTGCAACCAGGCGTCATGCGCCAGCGCAGCATTGCCGGCCAGATCGCCCACGGTCGGGTTCAACTGGGCAAGGGTAAGGCGAAATCGGTCGGGCATCGGCACCTGCTTGACGGGGTCGGTTTGGGTTTATCAGATCGGTGCGCCGTGGAAAGCCGATTGCGCCGCCTTCCCCGTTGTCACTGCTACGACAGGGCACTAGGCTGACCTTGCTGATATTTGGGGGAAGATTGCCGATGACTCGTTTCCGTGTGCTGCCGGTGCTGCTGGCTCTGTCGCTTGCAACGGGCCTTGCCAGCACCACCTTCGCCCAGACCATCGAGACCAAGCAATACGACGATGGCGGCATCTATGAGGGCAGCTTTCTGAATGGCAAGCAGCACGGGATGGGCACGTACACGCTGCCCAACGGCTATCAATATACCGGCGAATGGTTCGAAGGCGAAATACGTGGGCAGGGAACCGCCCGTTTCCCGAACGGGTCGGTTTACGAGGGCCAGTTCGCCCGTGGCAAACCCGAAGGTCAGGGGCGGATCACCTTTGCCGATGGCGGCACTTATGAAGGCACCTGGGAGGATGGCAAGATCACCGGCACCGGCATCGCTGTCTATGCCAACGGTGTCCGTTACGAGGGCGCGTTCCGCAATGCGATGCACCACGGCATCGGCACGATGACCAGCCCCGGCGGCTATAGTTATACCGGACCCTGGGTCAACGGCGTGAAGGAAGGCGAAGGCAAGATCAGCTACCCCGACGGCGCCGTCTACGAAGGGATGCTGGCGAACGGCGAACGCGAAGGCGACGGCACACTGACCATGCCGGACGGACTGATCTACGTCGGCACCTGGGTCAACGGCCAGATCGAGGGCACAGGCCGGCTGATCCAGCCCAACGGCGACATCTACGAAGGCGATCTTGTCGCCGGCCGCAGGCAAGGCACCGGCACCGTCACCTATGCCAATGGCGATGTCTATCAGGGCGGTTTTGCCGATGACAAGCGGCACGGACAAGGCACGTTTCGCGGCACCGATGGCTATACCTATGTTGGCGCCTGGGCGAACGGCCAGATCGAAGGCCAGGGGCAAGTCACCTACCCCGACGGGTCGGTCTACGTCGGCAGTTTCATCTCCGATCTGGCCGATGGCACCGGCAAGATTACCTATGCCGATGGATCGACCTATGTTGGCGAATGGGCGGCCGGCGTGATCAACGGGCGTGGCGTTGCCACCTACGAAAACGGTCTGGTCTACGAGGGTGAATTTCTGAACGCCAAGAATCATGGTCAGGGCAAGATGACCTACGCCGACGGCTATACTTACGAAGGCCAGTGGGCAGACGGGCAACGCAACGGACCAGGCACCGCAACCTACGCAGACGGCACCGTCTACGTTGGCGCATTCCTGAATGGCCAGCGCCACGGGCGCGGCAAGATCACGATTGCCGACCGGCCCGAAACGACGGAAAACGAAACCTTCACCTACGAGGGGCAATGGGATGGCGGCGAAATTTCGGGCGTCGGCGTCGCAACCTATGCCAATGGCGATGTGTATTCCGGGATGTTTCAGAAAGGGAGCCGACAGGGCGAAGGTACAATGACATACTCCCCCACGGCCGATAACCCCGCCCCGGCCCCTGAAACCGGCCAGTGGGAGGACGGCGCCCTCATGCCTCAGACCGCCACCGCAGGAACCGAGGAAACCGGAACCGTGGCGGCGGAACCGTCCACCGCCCCGACAGAACCCTCGAACTAGGCGATGTCGTTCGCGGGCGGCCCATTTCGCCAGCCCTGCGCCCGGTTCACCATGGCACGGTGACGCCGGAATAATCGTAGAATCCGCCCGACTGTTCGGGCGACAAACCGTCGATGACCACCAGAAGATTGGTGGCCGCCGACTCTGGCGTTACAGTTGCATGCCGCCCGGCGTAATTGGCGGTAAAGGGCGTCGCCACGGTGCCCGGATGCAGCGCCACGCAAACCGAACCCCTGTGACTGCGACGCAGTTCGATCGCGGCGCCATGCACGATCTGGTTCAGCGCCGCCTTGGAGGCGCGATAGGAATGCCAGCCGCCGATCCCGTTGTCGCCAATCGACCCGACGCGCGCCGACAACACCGCAACCCTGCCGTCGCCGGCCAGTAACCGTGGCACATGCCTCAGGATCAGGGCCGGGCCGATCGCATTGACCGCCATAACCCGCGCCATCACCGCGCCGTCTATCGCAGCCAGCGACTTTTCCGGCGCGGACCCCGGCGGGGCAAGGATGCCCAAAGCGACAAAGATCAGATCATAGGGCCCGTCCAGACCATCGAGCACCCGCACGACCGATCCCGGATCGGTGACATCCAACCCATCGCCAGATCGCGACAGGCCCGTCACCTCGCAACCCCGCGCGTTCAGGGCCGCAGCAACTGCCGCACCGATCCCGCCCGAAGCCCCGATGACCAAAGCATTTTCCATGATGCCATGAGCTAGTGGGCGCAGGCGCCTCGTCAATCCCATCCGGCCAATCCGCCGCATGGCGGCCACTTAGGGCTTTCCCCCGGCAAATTCGGCGGTATAGTCCCGACCCATGAACAGTCGCGCAGATATCCCGACCATGGCCGCCAACGGCCTGTCGATCCGTGCCCTGCTTCTCCTTAGCCGCCTCTGAGCGTGCCTTTCGGCGCGACCGCTCAGAGGGGTGCAGCGCCAGAAAGCTAAGGAACAAAGGATCAAGCAAATGACTGACGACAAGAACCGCGTGGTGATTTTCGACACCACTTTGCGCGACGGTGAACAATCGCCCGGCGCCACCATGACCCACGCCGAAAAACTGGAAATCGCCGAACTGCTGGACGACATGGGCGTCGACGTGATCGAGGCCGGGTTTCCGATCGCGTCCGAAGGCGACTTCAAGGCGGTCAGCGACATCGCGAAACAGGCCAAAACCGCGACTATCTGCGGTCTGGCCCGCGCCAACTTCAAGGATATCGACCGCTGTTGGGAGGCAATCAAGCACGCGAAATCCCCCCGCATTCATACCTTTATCGGCACTTCGCCGCTGCACCGCGAGATGCACGCGATGGACCGAGACCAGATGGCGGAACGGATTCACGACACCGTCACCCACGCCCGCAACCTGTGCGACAACGTCCAGTGGTCACCGATGGACGCGACGCGCACCGAACACGACTACCTGTGCCGGGTGGTCGAAATTGCGATCAAGGCCGGGGCGACGACGATCAACATCCCCGACACTGTCGGCTATACCGCGCCCGAGGAAAGCGCCGATCTGATCCGCATGTTGATCGCCAAGGTGCCGGGCGCCGATCAGGTCACTTTCGCCACCCATTGCCACAACGACCTTGGCATGGCGACGGCTAACAGTCTGGCTGCTGTGGCCGGGGGGGCGCGCCAGATCGAATGCACGATCAACGGTTTGGGCGAACGGGCGGGCAATACTGCGCTGGAAGAGGTCGTGATGGCTCTCAAGGTGCGCCGCGACATCATGCCCTGGACCACCGGTATCGACACCACCAAGATCATGAACATCTCGCGCCGTGTCGCCACCGTTAGCGGTTTCCCGGTGCAGTTCAACAAGGCCATCGTCGGCAAGAACGCTTTTGCCCACGAAAGCGGCATCCATCAGGACGGCATGCTGAAGAACGCCGAAACCTTCGAGATCATGCGCCCGACCGATATCGGCCTGTCCGAAACCAACATCGTCATGGGCAAACATTCGGGGCGGGCCGCACTGCGGTCGAAACTGCGCGACCTGGGATTTGAATTGGCCGACAACCAGTTGAACGACGCCTTCGTGCGCTTCAAGGAACTCGCCGACCGCAAGAAGGAGGTCTACGACGACGACCTGATCGCGCTGATCCGCCAGAACGACGCCGCCGACGACCGGTTGCGGCTGAAATCGTTGCGGGTAGTCTGCGGCACAACCGGGCCGCAAACGGCGGATATGACACTTGAGATCGACGGCACCGACCAAATGGTCACAGCGACTGGCGACGGCCCGGTCGATGCGACCTTCAACGCGGTGAAAGAACTGTTCCCGCACACCGCCCGCCTGCAACTTTATCAGGTGAACGCGGTGACCGAAGGCACCGACGCCCAGGCCACGGTC
>JBBKXP010000003.1:0-26907 GCA_037969545.1 Paracoccaceae bacterium
GGCGACGAGGGGGCGATGCGCGTCGGGTTCACCTGTTCGAAAAAAGTCGGCAACGCGGTTGCCCGCAACCGCGCCAAACGGCGGCTGCGCGAGGTGGCACGGCTGGTCCTGCCGGTGCATGGCCGGGCGGGCTGGGACTATGTGCTGGTCGGGCGGGCAGAAACGACGGCGACCCGCAATTTCCGCCAGTTGCAGGCCGATCTGATCCGGGCGCTCGGGGCGGTTCATAAATGACCCCCCTCGCCCATGTCGTCGCCTTGCCTGTGCGCGCCTACAGGCTGCTGTTCAGTCCGTGGGTCGGGCATGGTTGCCGCTTTCAACCGACCTGTTCGGCCTACGCGCTCGAGGCGCTGGAAAAGCACGGGGCGTTCCGCGGCCTTTGGCTGACGATCCGGCGGATCGGGCGCTGCCACCCGTGGGGCGGGTCGGGCTATGATCCGGTGCCGGGGCCGAACCACAACCACTGATCAGGGCGTCGGCGGAGCAGTGTTCCAATCGCCGATACGGCGCAACCGGTATGGGTCGCCCCTGACCATCGCGGCGTCAATATCTGCGGGTTCAAGGCTGTTGTTGGCCAGAGGCATGGCCATGATTTCAGCTACATCGATCGGGTCCTGCGCCCAGCGATCACGTACAAAACTGCCCGGCTCTGCGATCTTTTCCAGCTGATCCAGAAAATCCGCGCCAAAGACAATCGCGCCCTCCAGATCGGTTGATTTCAGGCTGGCCCCGGTCAGGTCGGTGTCCAGCAGAATGGTGCCGCGCAGGGTCGCCACGCTCAGATCGGCACCGGCCAGACTGCACCGCAACAAAATGGCGCCGTCGAAATTTGCGGCCGAAAGCCAGACACCGCCAAACCGGGTATCCGCAATCATCGCATCGCCGAAATCCGCCCCGGTCATGAAGGTTCGAAAGGGCGCATCGGCAGCACGCAGCGGCGGCTTGACCCGATCGGCCTCAAGGGTTGAAAAATCGGTGTCGCGGATATTGGCGCGCACAAAGCGGGCATTTTCCAGACTGGCACCGCCAAAATCGACATCGGCCAGATAGCTGCCGGTAAAGTCGGCGTAGGGGAGCCGGATGGTCTGGGCGGTAAAGACGCCCATGTCGACCTCGGGCAACCAGGCATACGACAGGTCCAGCCCGGCAGTTGACAGGGTTTCCAGATTGCGGATTCCGCCAGTCACCAACACGTTCAGCAACTGCCCCCGTTCAGGGCTGGCGGGCCTGTCGATCAACCGGGTCGTCGTCTGCGGGTCCTGCCAGCCATAGTAGGTCGCCATCCGGTCAAACGTGTCTCCCAGATCGTCGCGGCGGCGCTGCATCGCTATCCGCATCCGGTCTGACGGATCGCCGGCCCGCATCCCGGTATCAAGGAAACGATAGGGTTTCAGGGCCCGACTGACTGACGTCACGCGCAGGACCAATGCGCGGTTCAATTCGGTCGTGTCCAGCGTGTTGATCGTGTTCAGGCCCTGCCCCGCCAGCGACGTATCGGCCACAGCGCCCAGCAAGGCGGCGATCTGGGTGATTTCGACGGCAAGGGCGCTGTTACGTTCGGCCTCTGCCAGTTCGACCTGCTGGTCAAGCAGGACGGTCTGCTCGACGATCCGCCCGTTCTGTTCGCGCAACAGGTCGGACTGAATGGCGAGCAACTGATTTTGCTTGAACAGCAGCGCCGTCCCCGCAAGCGCCGCCATTGCCGCGATCAGCGCAGTCAGGGCCGCAATGACCCAGCGGCGTACCGATATCCACGCATAGCGGGCCAGCACCAGCGTCACCAGATCGCGGGCGGCGGCGGTGGCGCCCGTCGGATCGCGGTCTATCGCGCGTTCGGCGATGCGGGCGAGGGGATCAGCAAAGTGTTCGACATGCGCCTCGGCCACGCCGAACAGCCGCCGGGTCAGCGGGCGGCGGGCGATCAACGCGACGGCGGCAAGCAGTCCGACAACGAACAGCGCCGCCAAAAAGACGATCACGATCAGCCCGGCGCTGTTTTCGAGGAAACCCAAGCCGCTGAAAGCGATCAGGAACCCCGCCGCCGTGCCGAACCCGAAAATCAGGATTCCCAGTCCAAGAGGGGCGCCCGTTTTCAACGGCGTCGGCGCGATCGGGGATTTATCGTCGGCCATGAATCCCCCTTGGTGTCTTGGCACAATTATGCAGGAACCGTGGTTTCAGGCAATCTGTCTTTGTCCATTGCGCCTCGTGCAGCTTTTCAAAGCTGATGCTCACGTCGCAGATGTCGACGCCAAAACCTAGCATGTCGGTCCGGCTGAACAGGCGTTTGTCCGATTACAGCGACATTCTGTCCTTGAATGACGCTTTGCGAGTGCGGGCGTTCAGGGCAAGCAGGGCGGCAAGGACTGCATGGTGTATCGAAGTCTGCTTTCGACGTGAAACGCCGGGCGATCCGCATCCGATTGACCTTTGCAGGGCCGGGCGGTTCTGGCATATCGGGCAGCATGTTTGATGATGCCGACGACATCCACCCGCTGTTCTTCGGTGCGCCCAAAAGCACCGACTTCCAGAAGTTGCGCAAGCGGATCGTGCAGAACGTGCGCGAGGCGATCACGCAATACGGCATGATCGAACGCGACGCGCGGTGGCTGGTCTGTCTGTCGGGCGGCAAGGACAGCTATACCCTGCTGGCGGTTCTGCACGAGTTGAAATGGCGCGGCCTGTTGCCTGTCGATCTGCTGGCCTGCAATCTGGATCAGGGTCAGCCGGGGTTTCCGGCGACCGTTCTGCCCGAGTTCCTGACCCGGATGGGGGTCGCGCACCGGATTGAATATCAGGACACCTATTCGATCGTCATGGACAAGGTGCCGGCAGGGCGGACGATGTGCGCGCTGTGTTCGCGGCTGCGGCGCGGCAACCTGTACCGGATCGCCCGCGAGGAAGGCTGTTCGGCGGTCGTTCTGGGGCATCACCGCGATGACATTCTCGAAACTTTTTTCATGAACCTGTTTCACGGCGGCCGACTGGCGACGATGCCGCCCAAGCTGGTGAACGAAGACGGCGATCTGTTTCTGTATCGCCCGCTGGCGCATGTGGCCGAGGCCGATTGCGCCCGATTTTCCCAAGCGATGGGGTATCCGATCATTCCCTGCGACCTGTGCGGCAGTCAGGACGGATTGCAGCGCCAACAGGTAAAACAGATGCTTGACGGTTGGGAAAAGAACGCGCCGGGGCGGCGGCAGGTGATGTTCAGGGCGCTGATGAACACGCGTCCATCGCATCTGCTGGACACCGGGTTGTTCGACTTTCAAGGGTTGACGGTTGGTGGCGGAAATCCGGACAAATCTGTGGATATTCCCGATCTGCGTTAACCGCATCGTCAGATTGGCTGGTCTAGCGTCACTGCGAAACATAAGGTGAACCCAGCCTGATCGGCCGGGGCGCCGCCCAATTCGCGGAAAGCAACTGTCATGCGCCCGGCTCCTTCACATTTGGCGTCAACGCCGCTGCGGCGACTTCTGCGACAGGTGCGGCGGCCGCACATTATGGGCCTCTTTCCGGTCCTTCTGGTGCTTGGATATGTGACGGGCGGCAGTTCGGGGATCACTGCCGTGGCGGTCGGATTTCCCGTGGTCCTGCTGCTCATCCTGCCATCGCGAGCGGTCTGGCAAGGCTGGCCGGTCGACGCGATTACCGGCTTGGTGCAACGCGACGGGATCGTCGGTGCCCTGGACAAGGTGCTGCGCGCGGCCGACCGGCGTGGCTGCCTTTCGGGTGCGGTCGTGCTCGAGATCGACAATTTCCGCACGCTCGAGGCGCGACATGACCGGGCAACCATTGAACGGCTGCTGTTCATAACTGGCGAGCGGTTGGCGCGAACGGTGCGCGTCGATGACCTTGCCGGGCGGCTGGACGGGGCGACATTTGCCGCCACCCTTGCACCCGGACCGCGGCTCGACCTCGAGGCGGCGATCCAGATGTCGGCACGCATTCAAGCGGCGATTGCCGATCCGATCTCGGTTGCGGGGGCGAATGTCCATATCACTGCATCCGTCGGTTTCAGTCTGTCAAATCGCGTCGGTTTGCCTACAGGTGAGGGCATCCTGCAGGCGGCGATAACCGCGCTGATCGAGGCGCAGCGCAGCGGCCCAGGTGCGATCCGCAGTTATTCGGACGCCATGAACACCCGCGTCACGACCCGACACGCGTTGTGCGACGATGTGGCAACCGCACTTGAGCGGCGCGAGATCCGGGCGTATTTTCAACCGCAGGTGTCGTCCCGGACCGGGGCGATCACCGGGTTCGAAACGTTGGCCCGCTGGATGCACCCGAAGCGCGGATTGATTCCACCCATCGAGTTTCTTCCGGCCTTGTCGGAATGCGGCCTGATGGGGCGGCTTGGCGAAATCATGGTGCAAGAGGCGCTTGGTGCTCTGCGCCGCTGGGACGATGCCGGTTTGACGGTGCCGCGCGTCGCGGTAAATTTCTCAAAGGAAGAACTTAGCGATCCGCGGCTGGTCGAACGGATCAGGTGGGAACTGGAGCGGTTCGATCTGGTCGGCAGCCGGCTGGGGATCGAAGTGCTGGAAACCGTGGTTGCGACCGGCAGCGATGATCAGATCGTGCGCAATCTGGGTGGTTTGTCGGCGCTTGGCTGCAGTCTCGATCTGGATGATTTCGGGACCGGGCATGCTTCGATCACCACGATCCGGCGGTTTTCGATCGAGCGGATCAAGATCGACCGGTCGTTCGTGACGCGGATCGACGACGACCTTGAACAGCAGAAAATGGTTGCGGCGATTCTGTTGATGGCTGAAAAGCTGGGGCTGGATACGCTGGCCGAGGGGGTCGAAACTTCGGCGGAACGGGCCATGCTGTCGCGCCTCGGGTGCGGTCACATACAGGGGTTTGGCGTTGCAAGACCAATGGCGGGCGAGGAAACGGACAACTGGATCGCTGCATATTGCGCCCGTCAGGCGGGGGTCATTCCGCTGCGCAGCCGGGCCATCTAGGACGGTTTGCATTTGCATTGAACCAGTCGGCATCCCCGCATGCAGCCACGGCGTAAACGCTTTCTCGAGGCGGCAGGAGGATCTTTGTCGCAATTCAGCAAGCAATTGGGCGTTCCGCAGAATCTCATGTCGCCGCAAGGTTGGAGGATTTGCGATGTTCTGTTCTCAATCAAACGTCTTGTCGCCCTGACATGCCACGCTGCGGCAATCCGACGCCAACCGGAATCCGGCGCTGCCCGGCGGGACCATCGCCGCGATCCGCGCCATGGGGCAGTGCGTGCGACAAGGCAGGGGCAATTTCCGGCGTCGCGGCGCACCGGGCCAGGTGGCAATCTACGCTGCATTCCCGGCCGGCCGGCAGTCAGGCGGGTTGTGGATTGCTTTGGGTCGTTTCCGCCTGGAAACCCCAAAACCGCTTGACCTTTCAGGCCCCGGACTGTTGAACCACCCATAGCTTTCGGACAGCGGCAACGGGCGGTCTTATGGACAATCAGAACAAGAATCTCATCCTTGCGACGGCGCTCAGCCTGATGGTGATCATCGTGTGGAGCCTGTTCTTTGCTGAACCGGTCCCGACCCCGGTGGTCCCGGAACCGACCCCGGCCAGTGCCACGGAAGGTGCCGTTGCGCCCGCCGTTCCCGATGCCGGCACGCCCATCGATCTCACCGACACGACCGCCAGCGCCGCCGCGGTGAGCGACGCGCCCCGGGTGCCGATCGCGACCGGTAATTTCGCCGGTTCGATCTCGCTGCTGGGGGGCCGGATCGACGATCTGTCACTGACCCGCTACACCGAAACCATCGACCCGGATTCTGCGCAGGTGCAACTGCTGCAGCCGGTCGGTCAGGCGGACGCCTATTTCGCCCTGTTCGGCTGGACCGCCACCGACGGCGTCGCGGTCGACGCGGTCCCCGGCCCTGATACGCTTTGGTCGCTGGAATCCGGCGAGACGCTAACCCCGCAAACGCCGGTGACGCTGGTTTGGGACAACGGCGCCGGACTGATCTTTCGGACCGAAATTTCGGTCGATGACGAATTCATGTTCAGCTTCGACCAAAGCGTCGAAAACACCACCGGCGCCCCGGTGTCGCTGCGCCCATACGGGCTGATCCGCCGCCACGGTGAACCCAGCAACCTACGCAAGTTCTTCATCCTGCACGAGGGTCTGGTGCGGATGTCGGACGGCAAGCTGGACGAAACAAAGTACAAGGCGATCGCGGATTACGAGATCGATCCCCGTGAAGCCACCCCGGCGAACCGCGTCGACGTCACCCAAGACGGCTGGATCGGCTATACTGACCATTATTGGATGACCACGCTCATTCCAACGCAAGGCACACCGTTCCGGTCGGTCTCGAAATACTACACCGGCCGTGACCTGTATCAGGCCGAGGCGGTGATGGAGCCGCAGACCGCCGCCGCCGGTGCCACTGCCAGCGTCACCACGCGGCTTTTCGCGGGCGCCAAGGAGTGGGAGTCGATCCGCAACTATCAGAACAACGAAGGTGTCATCGGTTTTCTCGACTCCATCGACTGGGGCTGGTTCTTTTTCCTGACCAAGCCGATCTTTGCCCTGCTGCACTGGCTGAACGGCATCATCGGCAACATGGGCTGGTCGATCATTGCGCTGACCTTCATCCTCAAGGCGCTGGTGCTGCCACTGGCCTACAAATCCTACGTCTCGATGGCCAAGATGAAGGAACTGCAGCCCGAGATGGAAAAGCTGAAAGAACGAGCGGGCGACGACAAGTCGGCGATGCAGAAGGGCATGATGCAGCTTTACAAGGACAACAAGGTCAATCCGGCCTCGGGTTGTCTGCCGATCCTGATCCAGATTCCGATATTCTTCAGCCTGTACAAGGTGATCTTTGTCACCCTCGAATTGCGCCACGCACCGTGGTTCGGCTGGATCCGCGACCTGAGCGCCCCGGATCCGTCCAGCGTCCTGAACCTGTTCGGCCTTTTTCCCTGGGCGACTCCGGCGGCGGGCAGCGTGTTGTTCATCGTGAGCCTTGGGATCATGCCGATCATTCTGGGCATTTCCATGTGGTTGCAGCAAAAGCTGAACCCCGCCCCCACCGACGCCACCCAAAAGATGATCTTTGCATGGATGCCGTGGATCTTCATGTTCATGCTCGGGTCGTTCGCGTCAGGCCTCGTGCTGTACTGGATCACCAACAACACCATCACGTTCCTGCAGCAATACGCGATCATGCGCAGTCACGGGCACAAGCCTGACCTGTTCGGCAACATCACATCCGGGTTCCGCCGCAAACCTGCGGTCGAAGCGGCAAAACCGGCCAACAAGTCCGGCAAACCCGGCCGCAAATGATGGCCGAGGTTGCCAGCCTGTGGCGGCACCCGATCAAGAGCCACGGACGCGAGGCGCTTGCCGAGGTGACGCTGGTCAAGGGACAGACAATGCCGTGGGACCGGCACTGGGCGGTCACCCATGCGGCGACCAAATTCGATACCAGTGCACCTGCCTGGGCCAGTAGCCGCAATTTCATGATCGCGACGCTGACGCCGGGCCTTGCCGGGCTTTGGGCGGGGTTCGATGCGGAGACCGGGGTGTTGTGCCTGCGCCATGCAGAACTGGGCACGCTGCGCTTTTCGCCCGATGATACCGCCGACACTCCCGGCTTTCTGGCATGGATCGCGCCGCTGTGCCCGCCGGACCGTCCCCAGCCTACCGCCATCGTGCAGGTGCCCGGTCGGGGCATGACAGATACGCCGTTCCCGTCAGTTTCGATCATGAACACCGCGTCGCACCGCGACTTCGAGGTGCATGCGGGCGCATCCGTCGACAGCGAACGCTGGCGCGCAAACATCTGGATCGATGGTCCCGACCCTTGGGCCGAACACGGCTGGATTGGCAGGCAGGTGCAAATCGGCACGGCGATCGTTACGGTGCGCGCGCCCGTCAAACGCTGTGCCCATACCGCCGCAAACCCGCACAGCGGCCAGCGCGACATGGACCCGCCCGCATTGCTGCACGGCTTTTACGGCCACAGCGATTTCGGTGTCTATGCCGAGGTCGTGCAAAGTGGCATGGTGCGGGTCGGTGACGTGGCAAAGGTGCTGTGATGCAACTGACTTTCCCCGAGGCCGACACCCCCGACGATACCCGGATCGAGGCCGGGCGGCTGTTGTTCGCGGCCGAGACGCAGTTCCTCAAGGGTGTGGTCGCGATGGCCGGGATGCCGCCGGCCGACCGGATCGAAGTCTGTTTCGCCGGCCGTTCCAACGTCGGGAAATCGTCGCTGATCAACGCGCTGACGGGCCGCAAGGGCTTGGCGCGGGCGTCGAACACGCCGGGGCGGACGCAGGAAATCAACTATTTCACCGTCGCCGACAGCCATTTTGTGGTCGACCTGCCCGGCTATGGATTTGCCAATGCGCCATTGGCCGTCGTGGAAAAGTGGCAGCGCCTGCTACGCCAGTATCTGTCGGGCCGCCCGACCCTACGTCGGGTGTTCGTGCTGATCGACGGGCGGCACGGGGCCAAGGATGTGGACGAGGAAATCATGACGCTGCTCGACCGATCCGCGGTGACGTTTCAGGCGGTGCTGACCAAGGTGGACAAGGTCAAGGGCGTCGATCGTGACTCAGTGCTGGAACGCACCCGCGCGGCGCTGGCCCGGCATCCTGCGGCCTACCCCGAGATTGTTCTGACAAGTGCCGACAATGGCGACGGGATCGCGACATTGCGGTCGATCATCGCCGACATCGAATGACGTCCGGAGACTGATATGAGGAAGCAAGAGATGAACCGCGACTGGATTGCCACTGCCCGTACCCTGTCCGAGGCCCTGCCCTATCTGCAACGCTATTCCGGCGCGGTGGTGGTCGTGAAATTCGGCGGCAATGCGATGGGCGATCAGGATGCGATGGCCGAATTTGCCCGCGACATCGTGCTGATGAAACAGGTCGGCATGAACCCGGTCGTGGTGCATGGCGGCGGGCCGATGATCAATGCGATGCTGGACAAGCTGGGGATCAAGTCAGAGTTCGTGCGCGGCAAGCGGGTCACCGATCAGGCCACTGTCGAGGTGGTCGAGATGGTGCTGACCGGCCTTGTGAACAAACGGATCGTGCAGGCGATCATGGACGAGGGCGGCCGGGCGGTGGGTCTGTCGGGCAAGGACGACGACCTGATGGTTGCCGTGGCGGACGATCCTGAACTGGGTTTTGTCGGCCGTCCGGTCGAGATGAACGTGCAGGTGCTGCGCGACCTTTATCGCGCCGGCATCATCCCGGTGGTCGCCCCGGTCGCGACAGGGATGGACCCGAATGAGACATTCAATGTCAACGGTGACACAGCGGCCGGGGCGATTGCCGGGGCGCTTCAGGCTGACCGCCTGCTGCTGCTGACCGACGTGCCGGGGGTCAAGGATGCAAGCGGCGCGGTGGTGACGCAACTGACCCCCGAACAGGTGCGCGAGATGATTGCCGACGGCACGATTGCGGGCGGGATGATTCCAAAGACCGAAACCGCACTCAGGGCCATCGAAGAAGGCGTGCGCGCCGTCGTCATTCTGGATGGCCGGTTGCCGAATGCCAGCCTTCTGGAACTCTTTACGGAACACGGGGCCGGGTCGATCATCCGGTCGACAGAAACACGGGTAAAGCCGCGGCACGGATGATTGCACAGAGCGAAATCGACGGCCTTTGCGCGCTGCACGGATTGATGGTGTCCGGTGCCTTGCAGACCGGTGCGTCGGACAGATTTGAGGCACGACACCGGTCGATCGTCTTGATTTCACCCGACGAGCCGGCGTTCTGGGCGCGTTTTCGTGACAGCGCCGAATATGCCGACGGCGCCGATGATCCGCTGGACCGCTGGTCGAAGCGGGTGATCGGGGCGATGGCTGTGGCGCTGGACGGGATTGCGGTATTTCCGTCAGATGGGCCTCCCTACCATGCTTTCCAACAATGGGCGGTCCGGTCTGGCCGGGCATTCGCGTCGCCGGTGGGTCTGCTGGTGCATGACATTGCCGGGCTGTTCGTTTCCTATCGTGGGGCGATTGCCTTGCCCTTTAAGGTCGAACAGCCGGACCTGCCTGCAGGTCAACCCTGCGAAGGCTGCGCGCAGCCTTGTGTTGTCGCCTGTCCGGTCGGCGCGCTGACCGCCAGGGGCTATGATGTGGCCGGTTGCAAGGCGCATCTGGACGCCGCCACCGGGACCGATTGCCAGATGGGCGGCTGTCGGGTTCGCCGTGCCTGCCCGGTCGGGCAGGATCGCCGCGCTGCGGTGCAATCGGCGTTTCACATGCAGGCGTTCCACCCGGTATGACATTGCGCCTGATCCTCGTACGCCATGCCAAATCCAGTTGGGACAATCCTTTTGCTGACGATCACGCGCGGGTCCTGAACGACCGTGGCCGGGCCTCGGTCAGTGCCGTTGCAGATTGGCTGGCGGCGGCGGGTCATGTGCCGGGGCAGGTGTACTGTTCGGATGCCGCGCGCACCCGCGAGACTTTGGCGCTGATCCTGCCGGTCTGGCCGGACGCCGCTGTGGTGTATCGGTCCGACCTCTACCTTGCCTCACCCGACCGCATGCTGATGGTCCTGCACAAGGCCACAGCGCCGGTCGTGGCGATGATCGCGCACAATCCGGGGACCGCGATGATGGCCTGCGGGCTGGTGGCCAAGCGCCCGACGCATCCGCGTTTTGGCGATTTTCCGACCTGTGCGACGGCAGTGATCGATTTCGATCTGGAAGAATGGAAAGCGGCGCAGCCCGGTTTGGGCCGCGCCGTTGATTTCGTGGTGCCGCGCGATCTGATCGGTAGCGCCTAAAGCGGTTCAGGTTTTCTTGGAAACGGTCGGATCGGAAATCGCGTTCGAGCGTATCGAGAGGCAGCGAATTTCGATTCTGATGAAACCTGAACCGCTCTAGTGCCCCAGAATCTGGCTGAGGAACAGCTTTGTGCGATCTGACTGCGGGTTGTTGAAGAATTCCTTCGGTTCGTTCTGTTCGACGATCTGACCCTGGTCCATGAATATGACCCGGTTCGCCACAGCCTGCGCAAAACCCATTTCGTGGGTGACGCACAGCATTGTCATGCCTTCTTCGGCAAGTTCGATCATCGTGTCGAGCACCTCTTTGATCATCTCGGGGTCGAGCGCCGACGTCGGTTCGTCGAACAGCATGATCCGGGGTTTCATGCACAGCGACCGGGCAATCGCGACCCGTTGCTGCTGACCACCGGACAACTGGCCGGGATATTTTTTGGCCTGTTCGGGGATTTTAACCTTTTCCAGAAAATGCATCGCCGTCGCCTCGGCCTCTTTCTTGGGCGTCTTGCGGACCCAGATCGGTGCAAGAGTGAGGTTCTCCAGAACGGTCAGGTGCGGGAACAGGTTGAAGTGCTGGAACACCATACCGACCTCGCGGCGGATCTTGTCGATGTTCTTGAGGTCGTTGGTCAGTTCGATCCCGTCAACGATGATCGACCCCTGTTGGTGTTCCTCAAGCCGGTTGATGCAGCGGATCAACGTCGATTTGCCCGACCCCGAGGGTCCGCAAACGACGATTCGTTCGCCCCGGTTCACCGTGAGGTTGATATCGCGCAGCACGTGGAAGGTGCCGTACCATTTGTTCATCCCGTTGATCTGGATGGCGACCTCGTCCGAGACCAGCATCTTGCTGGTGTCGATGGCACGGTCGGTTGCTGTATCTGACATGATCGGTTCCCTTAGCGGTGTTCACGCTGGAGTTTCTTCTCCAGGTAAAGTGAATAGCGGCCCATGCTGAAGCAGGCGATGAAGAACATCAGGGCGATGAAGACATAAAGTTCCCAGTAGATGCCGTTCCAGTCGGTGCTGGCACGGATCGAATTGGTCAGACCGAGCGGGTCGAGCAGGCCGATGAACACGACCAGCGTGGTATCCTTGAACAGCCCGATAAAGGTGTTCACGATGCCGGGGATCGAGATTTTCAACGCCTGCGGCAGTACGATCAACTGCATCGACTGCCAATAGGACATGCCCAGACTGTCGGCGCCTTCGTATTGGCCTTTCGGCAGGGCGGCCAGACCGCCGCGCACGACTTCGGCGATGTAGGCGGCCGAGAACAGCGTGACCATGATGATCACCCGCAGCATCAGGTCAAAGTTGGTGCCCGGCGGCAAAAAGTAATTCAGCAGCAGCGAGGCGGTGAACAGCCAGACGATCAGCGGCACGCCGCGGATGATCTCGATGAAGGCTGTCGACAGCTTGTTGACGATGAACATGTCCGACTGACGGCCCAGCGCCAGCAGGATACCCAGCGGCAGCGAAAGGACGATGGCGGCGATGCCGATAACCACCGAAAGGGTGAAACCGCCGAATTCCTTGGACTGGATCGCCCGGATGCCCAGCGGCAGGATATCGTCCAGCGCACCGGCGAGGGGCCCGGCAAGGAACAGCCAGAACAGGATCGGCAAAATGATTGCCCCTGCCGTGCTGACAATCGACCCGGCGACAGGCGTCAGAAACTTTATGCTGGCCCAGCCGATGACAAAGCCCAGTGCGACGACGATCGGCCCCCAGATCGAGCCGCCCCACAGCAGGAAGAACAGCACGAATGGCAGGATAACAGTGCCAATCAACAATTTGCGCGGCAGGCTGCTGAACAGGATCGGGGTGATTCCGAGGACGAACAGGAGCAGCGCGGCTACCGGTCGCCAATACTGGCTGCTGGGGTAAAAACCGAACAGCAACTGCTGCCAGCGGTCGGTGATGACGGCAAAACAGGCGGCCGAGGCGTCGGGTCCGACGGTCGCATCGCGAATCGCCCGGCATTCGGTGAGCGAGGATGCGACCCAGATCGAATTGGCGAACCACGGATAGATGTGGCTGAGAATGAACCAGAGGAACCAGATCGAGGCGAGCGTCAGGATGATGTTCAGCGGCCCGGAAAATAGATTTTCGCGGACCCATTTGATCGCCCCGGTCTGGCCGAGCGGCGGAGTCGCCTCGGGCAACATCGTTTCGCGGACGTAAAGGACGGTTTGTGCATGGGTGTCGGACATCTTAACGCTCCTGCAGCTTCATGCGATTGTTGTAGAGGTTCATCACGAATGAAATCGCGAGGCTGAGCGCCAGATAAAACAGCCCCAGCAACAGCATGCACTCAAGTGCCCTGCCCGTCTGGTTCAGGGTGATCCCGCCCAGCGTCGCCCGCACATCCGGATAGCCGACGGCGATGGCCAGCGACGAATTCTTTGTCAGATTCAGGAATTGCGAGATCAGCGGCGGAACGATCACCCGCATCGCCTGTGGCAGGACCACCAGGCTCATGGTTCGGTTGGGCTGCATGCCAAGGGCGAATGCCGCCTCGGTCTGGCCCTTGGACACCGACAGGATGCCGGCGCGGACAATCTCGGCGATGAAGGCGCCGGTATAAAGCGACAGGGCGATCCACAGCGCAACCAGCGGGTTGCTGATCTGGATGCCACCACGGAAGTTGAACCCGCCCAGTTCGGGATAGCTGAGCGTCACCGGACGCCCGAAAAGGAAGTAGACGATGACCGAGGGTACAATAGCAATCGCCAGTGCCGGCCAGACCATTGGCAACAACCGCCCGGTATCGAAAAGAACCTTGCGGGCGTGACGGCGATAGAAGAACGCGCCGATGATCGAGGCGATGAAAACGGCGACCAGAATGCCGGAATTGTCGCCCCAGACCGGACCGGGCAGATAGATTCCCCGGTTGGTGAAGGCGACCGAGTCGAACAGGTACATCGTCGCCACGCCACCTTCGCGGAAGGCCGAGGGCTGTGGCATGCTTTCGGTCATCACCGCAAAGATCAGCACGATCCACAACAGCAGCGGGACATTGCGGAAACCTTCGACGTAGACCGCCATCAGGCGCGACACGACCCAGTTCTTTGACAGCCGCAAGACACCGGCCAGCACCCCGATGATCGTCGCGGTTACGCAACCCATCGCCGCGACCAGGAGCGTGTTCAGGATACCGACATAAGCGGCCCGCGCGTGGGTCATGCTGTTGTCGTAGGGGATCAGCGACAGCCCGATGTCATAACCAGCCGTGCTGTTCAGAAAGCTGAAATTCGGGGCAAGGCCAAGCGAATCAAGGTTGACCAGCAGGTTTTGGATCAACCACCAGATGCCCAGCAGGACCAACCCGAGGGTCATCACCTGAATGGTCATCGCGCGGTAGCGCGTGTCATAGATCAACTGAGATAGCTGAAAAGACGCCTTTGGCGCTTCGGATACCGACATCATTTTCTCCCCGGAGTTCCCTGCTGCCTAGTCTGATTCCCCGGTTGACCGGGTGTGCTGGCAGCGCAGGAATTGTCGTATGTTGGCCGATGGAAGAAGGGCGCGACCCTTACGGACCGCGCCCCTCTGGTCAGATCAACGGAACGGCGGCGAGTAAAGCAGCCCGCCTTCAGTCCATTGCGCGTTCAGACCGCGCGCCAGACCGATCGGGGTGTTTTCACCGATGTTCTTTTCAAAGATCTCGCCGTAGTTGCCCCCGGCCGAAATCGCGTTGACGGCCCAGTCCTTGCTCAGGCCGATCATCGCGCCCAATTCGCCTTCGGTGCCGAGGATACGGTTCACTTCGAGGTTGTTGGTCGGTGCGGCGGCCAGTTCGGCGATGTTTGCCGACGTGATGCCGTACTCTTCGGCGGCGATCAGCGCATTCAGCGTCCACATCACCAGATCACCCCAGTCGTTGTCGCCGTGGCGGACCAGCGGGCCGAGCGGCTCTTTCGAGATGATTTCGGGCAGCAGCACGTGGTCGCCGGGGACTTCGAACGTCGCACGGGTCGCCGCGAGGCCTGACGCGTCAGTGGTATAGGTGTCACAGGCACCCGCCAGATACTGCTGCTGGCCCTCGGCGTTGGTCTGGATCGGCACCGGCTGATACGTGATGTTGTTGGCGCGGAAAAAGTCGGCCAGGTTCAATTCGGTCGTGGTGCCGGTCTGGACGCAGACGGTCGCGCCGTCCAGATCCTTGGCCGACGAAACGCCCAATGCGGTCGGGACAAGGAAGCCTTGACCATCATAGTAGTTGACGCCGGCGAAATCGAACTTGAGGTCGGTGTCGCGGCTGAAGGTCCAGGTGGTGTTGCGGGCCAGCATGTCGATTTCGCCCGAAGAGAGCGCGGTAAAGCGGGTTTCGCCGGTGGTCGGCAGGAATTCAACCTTGGTCGGGTCGCCAAAGATGGCGGCGGCGACGGCGCGGCAGACGGCAACGTCAAACCCTTCCCAAACGCCATTGGCGTCGGGGGCGGCAAAGCCAGGCAGACCGGTCGTCACGCCGCAATTCAGCACGCCACGTGCCTTGACGTCGTCAAGGGTATTTGCGGCGGCAGCACCGGCGGCCAGACCAGCAACGGTCAGAACGCCGAACAATACGGTTTTGTTCATTTTTACCTCTTCCTGAGTGTTTCCCCGATGGGGCATCTTTTTTTGTCCGTCGCGATGGACGGGGGTGATATATTGGGAGTGAGTACATCCCAGCCTGATAAGAGTGGTCGGATTCATCAGTGAAGGTCAAGGGGCGCATCACGTAAAGCGATCAACAATCGCGGGTCAATTGCCTGCAAGAGGCCAAAAGCGCGGTCGATTGTCCCGGGATCAATCTGGTTTGACCAGATCATAAAACCGGCACGCCGTCAAAAATGCCTGTTTTTTGAGCATAGCATTAGCCGTCGCCTCATCATCCGCGCCCCAGATCGACGCCTGCCAGTCTTCGTCGATCCGCGACGCCTGCCAACCGCTTTCCGGGTCGATGTGGCGCATGGCCACGGCAAAACCGATGATCAGCGACCCCGACAGGGCGACCATGTCGTGAAACCCGGCCAGCGCGAAATGGTCCATCGCGTGGACCCGGCCGTGCAGCCGGTGCAGGCTGTCGGCCGGCTGGTCGATAGGCATCACCCCGGTTGTCATCCGCAGCGGTGCGTCAAGCGCCTGCGCGGCCCAGACCAGCAGCGGGTTCCATGCATCACCTTGCAGGGCAATCAGCCTTTCGGGGCCTTCTGCCCGATAACATATCAGATCACTGCCGCCATAGTCGGCCAACAAATCCGCAACGGCCGCCTTTTGCGGCGCGACCTTGTCGACGGCGGAATTGGCGGTGCGGGTGGCGGGCATCGTGGCGGGGTCGATGGTGCCGGCCTGCGCGTCCCACTCGGTCGCAATCCATTCGGCAAGGCTGCGCGATGGCACGGCAAGGAGCGCCTTGAACGGGGTCAGCAGCTGGCGGTTATCGAGCATGATGCCATGTCCGCCATCCGTTTCAACGACGCGCACCTTGGACCAAAACCGCTTCGCGGACCAATCGCTCATGCCTCCAGCACCTTGTCGATCGCAGCGGGCAAGTCTGCAAAGCTGCTGATCCGCGCATCGGCGTTCAGGTCGGATGCGGCGTGATAGCCCCAGTCGACGCCAATTGTGCGGACCCCTGCGGCGCGGCCCATGTCGATGTCGTAGGTCGTGTCGCCGACCATCACCGCGCGGCTGGCGGTGACGCCACAATCGGCCAGCGCCGCATGGATCATCGCCGGGTGCGGTTTTGACGGGTTGCCGTCGGCGGTCTGCTGGCTGTGAAAGAACCCGGCAAGATTGTGCCGCTCGATCATCTTGTCGAGGCCGCGCCGAGATTTGCCGGTGGCGATGGCGAGCAGGGTCGCTGGCTGGGCGCGCAAATGCTGCAGGGCTTCGATTGCGCCGGGATAAAGCGGACTGAGTTCAACCTGATCGGATCCGCGCAGGTCGCTAAACGCATCCTTGTAGGCCTGCACCATGCGGCCCCGCTGGACTGGATCGGTGTCGGGCACCAGACGCACAAATGCCTCGGCCAGGGATAACCCGACGATCGACAGGATCACCTGACGGCTCGGCAGGGCAATGCTTTCGCTGGCAAAAGACGCCGCCATTGCGGCCATGATCTCGGCCTGGCTGTCGACCAGGGTACCGTCGACATCGAAAATGACCAGCCGCAGGTCAGGCCCAGAATCAGGCATCAGGCATATTGAAGGGATCGACCGGCGCATGGGTCACGTCCCAACCGACGAAATCCCAAGTTCGCTGCATATGTTCGGGCAGCGGCGCTGTCAGATGCAGCATCGCCTTTGACACCGGGTGTTCGATGGTCAGGCTGCGGGCATGCAGATGCATCTTGCGGCTGATGTCGCCGCCCATGCCTGCGCCCCAGCCATCGCCGAGGTTTTCCTGATCCGATCCGGCGTATTTGCCATCACCGATGATCGGATGGCCGATTTCGGCCATGTGGGCGCGTAACTGATGCGTGCGCCCGGTAATCGGAACCAGCGCCACCCAGGCGGCGCGTTGCGCCAGATTGGTCAGCACGGCGTAATCGGTGATCGCCCGTTTGGCGCCATCGGTCTTGTCGACCTCGGCAGGATGCACGGCGCGCATCTTTTCGTTCTCGCCGCCCCTGCCGTGGCCGGAGGCCTTGATCAGCCCATATTTGATCGTTCCGGCCTTGGGGTTGGGCACGCCCGCGACGGCGGCCCAGTAGATCTTGCGGGTCTCGCGGTGGCGCATGTTTTCGGTCAGCGCGGCGGCCACGGCGCGGGTCCGGGCCAGCAGCAGGACGCCCGAGGTGTCCTTGTCGAGACGATGCACAAGACGCGGCTTTTCGTCCATGCCGTAGGTCAGCGCCTCGGCCAGCCCGTCGACGTGTTTGGTTGTCTTGGACCCACCTTGCGTCGCCAAGCCGGCAGGTTTGTTGATGACGATGATATGATCGTCTCGAAAGATCACGCAGTCGCGGATCATCTGGGCGTCCGCGGCGCTGATGTGGCTGCGGGCCAATGCGGCAGCGGCATTGGATTCTTCTTCGGATGGCAGCGGCGGGATGCGCACCTTTTGGCCCGGTTCGACACGCGTCGCCGGTTTGACGCGGCCACCATCGACGCGCAATTCACCCTTTCGGCACATCTTTTCGATGCGGATCTGGCTCAGATGCGGGAACAGGCGGCGCAGATAGCGGTCAACCCGCTGATCGCCCTCGTCCGCGCCGACGATCCGTGTCTGCACGCCACTCATGCGAAGACCCCCCGCGCGACCATGATGCCCGCGACGAGGGCGGCGACGGACAGCACGACCGACAGGACGACGTATAGCCCCGCCTGCCCTACCGCGCCGCGTTCAAACAAGGTGTAGGTGTCCAGCGAAAAGGCCGAAAACGTGGTGAACCCGCCGAGGATGCCGGTCATGACGAAAGGCGCCAGATGGGTTGCGCTGCGCGTTGCGGCGTAGACCACAAAAGCCCCCATGATGAACGATCCGACGACGTTGACGGTGAGAACGCCCAAAGGGAAACCACCGCCGAACAGGCGGAACACGCCGACCCCGGTCAGGTAACGCAGGCTGGCGCCGATGGCCCCGCCAAGGGCAACTTGAAGGACGGTGCTGAACATGCGGCCCTGTTGGCCCCGCTGACGGGGAAAGTCAATTCCGCCGCTTGTCGACGTCGCGTTTGGCACGCAGGCCGGCGAAGTAGTCGAGGCGCTTTTTCAGTTCCCGCTCGAACCCGCGGTCAACGGGCGTGTAGTAGACACCGCGCTTCATCGTGTCGGGGAAGTAATTCTGCCCCGAGAATCCGTCTTCGACATCGTGGTCATAGGCATAGCCGGCGCCATAGCCCTGATCCTTCATCATCCTGGTCGGGGCGTTCAGGATATGTTTGGGCGGCGGTTCGCTGCCGGTGTCGCGCGCGCTATTCATCGCCGCCTTGAAGGCCACATATCCGGCGTTGGATTTCGGCGCGAGGGCCAGATAGGTGACGGCCTGCGCCAGCGCCAGTTCGCCCTCGGGGCTGCCCAAACGCTCGTAGGTTTCCCAGGCCTGCACGCAGATGCCCTGCGCCTGGGGGTCGGCCAGGCCGATATCCTCGATCGCCATGCGGGTGATACGGCGGGCCAGAAAGCGCGGGTCTTCGCCGCCGGTCAGCATCCGGGCGAACCAATACAGCGCCGCGTCAGGGTCGGACCCACGCACCGATTTGTGCAGGGCAGAAATCAGGTTGTAATGTTCGTCGCCCGATTTGTCGTATTTGGCGGCGCGTTTCATCAGCCGCGTGGCAAGGGCGTCGCGGCCCAGTTTTCCGTCGACCTTCCAAGCGATAATCTGCTCGATCAGGTTCAGCAGGGCGCGGCCATCGCCATCGGCCATGTCAAGCAGGGCGTCACGGGCGGGACCGTCCAGTGGCAGGGCGCGACCGATGTCCTGTTCGGCCCGCTGGGCGAGACGTTCAAGGTCCTTTGGTTCAAGGCGTTTCAGCACCAGCACCTGCGCGCGCGACAGCAGCGCCGCGTTCAACTCGAAGCTCGGGTTTTCGGTGGTCGCGCCGACCAGCAGGATCGTCCCATCCTCCATGTGCGGTAGGAAACCATCCTGTTGGGCCTTGTTGAAACGGTGGACTTCATCGACGAACAGCAGGGTGCCCTTGCCGTTCTGGCGGCGCATCTTTGCGGCCTCGAATACCTTGCGCAGTTCGGGGACGCCGGTGAAAATCGCGCTGATCTGGACGAAATGCAGGTCGGTTTCATCTGCCAGCAGGCGGGCAATTGTGGTCTTGCCGACCCCCGGCGGGCCCCACAAGATCAGCGACCCCAGCGACCCCGACGCCAGCATAGTGCCAAGCGGCGCCTCGGGCCCCAGCACCTGTTCCTGCCCGACCACCTCGGCGAGCGTTTTCGGGCGCAGGCGGTCAGCCAGCGGGCGCGGGGCGTTGCCGATGTCAGGACCGGGTGCGCTATCAAACAGGTCAGGCATGACCGCAATCTAGGCCTGCCCGACCCGGTTTGAAAGGATCAGTGCAGTTGCGTGGAAAAGTCGATCCAGACCGCTTGATACTCGATCCCACCCATGTTCATGCTGCGCCCGGCCGCCTGCATGTCCAGCGAACAACGGGCCGCCCAGCGATCCCAGTTCGTGGGCAACAGCGCCAGCATCCGCCTGATGCCTTCCTCGCGCGTGGTGCGCAGCATCTGCATGACCAGCCGCATCCGGACCCGGTGACGAATCTGCGCGGGGATGTCGTGGGCGACAAATCCGCGCGTCACCTCCCATGTGCCTTCGTCGACCGGGGCGGGGTCATAAAGCAGATCGTCCGGGATGGTGTCGAGCAGGCCGCGCTGGGCGTCGCGGATCATGTAGGTATACATGCCGCAGCGGGCCGTGGTCGGGGTCAGCCGAACCCCCGCAAGGACCCGCCCGAGGTCGTCATGCACGGCCAGCCAGCGCGATTGCGGGGTATCGTATTGGTCGTATTCCATGCCCATGGTTTCGGGCAATTCCCAACGATTGCGCACGATGAAAGACTCGCGACGCGCCCGAAGAATGTTTGCGAACAGCTCGCCGTGGTTGTGCATGTTCGCGAAGGAAAGGGTAGTACTTTGCATCGTTACCTCCAGCAACGTTAAGGGTCACACAACCCTGCCGGAGCCATCCAAGGGGGATGGTCAGAGCAGCCTGTAGTCCCTTGCGCGCTGGATAGCCTCGGTTGTCGTCCGGGCCAGCAGATTGGTCCGGGCGGCCGAAAGGCGTGCTTTGAGGGCGCTTTCTGATATCTTCAATCGTGCGGCGGCAGCTGCGTGACGATCCCCTTCGGCGATGCACCGCAGGGCTTCTATTTGGGCGTCGGTCAGGGATTTTGGCGGTTCGGTCAGTTCGTGGAGTCGGCAGATGTGCTGAGCGAATTCGGCAATTTCCGCATCATGAAATTCGCGATCTGATCGAGAAGCCGAGGCAATGGTGCGTGATTTGATTGGCCCGCAGGACACCGCAATTCCGTAAACCATGCCATATTTTGCGGCCTGGCCAAGGATGTTGAACGGGTCGGGAATATCAATCTCGCTCCAACGCGAAGTGCCGGAATTGCCGAAACCCCAGGCTATGATCGGATCGCGTAGCGCATAGGCCTCCTCGGTATAGTGGTCGGTCCAACCTTGGGGGTAGGTTTGGTGATGCAACAACGGCAACGCAAAGCGGATGTGCAATGCGAAGAAAAAGCCGCCTGGCGCCAGCTTGGCGAGGCGGTCCGTCTGCAAATCTATTCCTGACCTCAATGACATATCCTTTTAGACAAGTTGATTCAAACACAGTCAACTTTAAAGTGTGTGATGTCGTGTTTGTTTTGTGGGGGAATTTCAAATGGATAAGCCTGACCCGGATTTGGTGGCCAGATTGGCCGCGCTGGATTCGGAGGCGCGACGCGCCGTGATGACATTTCTGGCGCCGCCTTCGAAAATTGCGCCGGAAGCGGATTTGCGCCGGACCGGTCGCGCCGATGATTCGGAGCGTTCGGCCCTCTAGCAATTGACCGCCAGAAGCGAAAAGCCCCGCCGTGACGGGCGGGGCTTTTGACATCGTGATCCTGGTCGAAAATGTGTGGCGTACAGCCTTCGCCGGCGTTACCCGTCGGCTGTCTCTTCGGCCTCGGCGCGGGCCTTGTCGGCGGCGCCTTTGGCTGCGGGATCGCGGTCGACCAATTCGATGATCGCCATCGGCGCCATGTCGCCATAGCGGAACCCGGCCCGGAGCACGCGGGAATAGCCGCCGGCGCGGTCCTTGTAGCGTGGTCCGAGAATCTCGAACAGCTTGGCGACGTGGATGTCCTGTTTGAGCTGGGCATCGGCCTGACGGCGGGCATGCAAATCGCCGCGCTTGCCCAGCGTGATCAGTTTGTCGATGATCCGCTTGAGTTCCTTGGCTTTCGGCACGGTGGTCTTGATCTGTTCGTGTTCGATCAGCGATCCAGCCATGTTGGCGAACAGCGCCTTGCGGTGCTCGTGGGTCCGGTTCAGCTTGCGGTAGCCGCTTGCGTGACGCATTTTCAGTCTCCTAAGTGCTTTATACTTTGTGCAGCGGTCAGATGCGTGCCTGCCGCATTATTGGGGCGGGATTGCCCAGGGTGGCGGGTAAGATGGGTTTGGACCCATCCTACAAATTCAAAACTGGTCTTCGAACTTTTTCGCCAGATCCTCGATATTGTCTGGCGGCCAATCCTCGACATCCATCCCCAGATGCAGACCCATGCCAGACAGCACTTCCTTGATCTCGTTCAGGGATTTGCGGCCAAAGTTCGGGGTGCGCAGCATCTCGGCTTCGGTTTTCTGGATCAGATCGCCGATATAGACGATGTTGTCGTTCTTGAGGCAGTTGGCAGACCGTACTGACAGCTCCAGCTCGTCGACCTTCTTGAGCAACAGCGGGTTGAACTCCAGACCATCGTCGTCCGACCCGGCATGGGCGCTTTCGGGTTCGTCGAAATTGACGAAGATGCCCAGCTGGTCCTGCAGGATACGGGCGGCATAGGCCACCGCGTCGTCAGGGGTGATCGAGCCGTCGGTTTCGATCTTCATGGTCAGCTTGTCATAGTCCAGCACCTGACCTTCGCGGGTCGGCTGGACTTCATAGCTGACCTTCTTGATCGGCGAATAGATCGCGTCGATCGAGATCATGCCGATCGGCGCATCTTCGGGCTTGTTCTTGTCTGCCGCCACATACCCCTTGCCGGTGGCAACGGTCAGTTCCATGAACAGGTCTGCGCCGTCATCGAGGTGACACAGCACGTGATCCTTGTTCAGGATTTCGATGCCGTTGGATTCAGAGATGTCGGCAGCGGTAACGACACCCGGCCCTTTGGCCTGCACGCTCAGACGTTTCGGGCCTTCGACTTCCATACGGATGTCGACGCCCTTGAGGTTCAGGACAATGTCGGTGACGTCTTCACGCACGCCCGACACCGACGAGAATTCGTGCAACACGTTGTCGATCTGCACGGCCGTGATCGCGGCGCCCTGCAGTGACGACATCAGCACGCGGCGCAGGGCATTGCCCAGCGTCAGACCAAAGCCGCGTTCCAGCGGTTCGGCGATCAACGTCGCCTGACGGTGCGGGTCGTTGCCCGGTTTCACGTCAAGCTGCGCTGGCTTGATCAATTCAGCCCAATTTTTGTGGATCATATGTCCCTCCATCCTTGTCCGCCTTCATGTCCAAAAAGGCCGACGCCCGAGGTTTCAGAAAAAGGTCGACGGGGCCGTGCGACATGGCACGACCCCGGCGATGATAACATCGGTCAGACCCGGCGGCGTTTCGGCGGGCGGCAGCCATTGTGCGCCATCGGAGTCACGTCACGGATCGAGGTGACGTTGAATCCGGAAGCAGCCAGCGCGCGCAAGGCGCTCTCGCGGCCCGAACCCGGACCCTGCACTTCGACTTCAATTGTTTTCACGCCATGTTCCTGCGCCTTTTTGGCGACATCCTCGGCGGCCATCTGGGCGGCATAGGGGGTCGATTTGCGCGACCCCTTGAAACCCATCGTGCCAGCCGACGACCAGGCAATCGCATTGCCCTGCACGTCGGAAATCAGGATCTTGGTGTTGTTGAACGAAGAATTCACATGAGCAACGCCAGCGGCGATGTTCTTGGAGACCTTCTTTTTGGTGCGCTTTGCGGTTTCGCGTGCCATCTGTCAGCCCTCCTATTTCTTCTTGCCGGCAATGGCCTTTGCGGGGCCTTTGCGGGTGCGTGCGTTGGTGTGGGTTCGCTGCCCGCGCACGGGCAGGTTACGGCGGTGACGCAGGCCGCGATAGCAGCCAAGGTCCATCAGACGCTTGATATTCATCTGCGTCTCACGGCGCAGGTCGCCTTCGACTTGCAGATTGGCGTCGATATGTTCGCGGATCGACAGGACTTCGGCGTCGGACAGATCGTTGACCCGGCGGGCCTGATCGATGCCGACAGCCTCGCAGATCGCTTTCGCGGTCGTGTGTCCGATTCCGGTGATATAGGTCAGGGCGATTGGCACCCGCTTTGCAGCAGGGATGTTGACGCCGGCAATACGTGCCACGTTTGTCTTCCTTTCGTTGCGGGTCCGTGATGCCGGACCCTTTTTTCACAACTGTGGCCCGCAGGGTTCGCACCCACGGGCCGCTGTCATTCGAGGTGATCGGCGCGGGGGCAGGAGCGACCTGCGGCGCCAAATGATTCCCTTGCGGGATGGGGCTACCTATGTGGACGACGCGGGGGCGTCAAGGGGGGTTTGGCCAAAGACGTGTGAGAGCACATCAACGAGTCGATGCCGGTCTAACGCTTTGGATTTGTCTTTGTCCAAATCCCAACAATCGATCCAAACAGGAAGGCCGGGAAACTGGCGGCTATCAGTCCAACGACATCAATATATTGCAGTTCGCCAAATACTTTCTCGATAACGAACAAGCCCAAGCCAAACAGAACATATGGCAGGACCAATCCTAACAAGAACGCAAACGGCTTCATCCACCAAGTGTTCTTGATTTCACATACCGAACGGGAAATCATCCACGCAAAGGCCGCGCTAGCGAGGAAGATAGCCACATAAGTCGCCACCTAAGTTACCCCAAAGCCCCGGCAATCTCTGCCGCAACCCGGTCCATCGTGCCCAGGCCGTCGACCGAGGTCAGCTTGCCCTTGGCGTAGTAGTAACCGATCAGCGGCGAAGTCTGCTTGTAGTAGGCCAGCAGTCGGGTTTTCAGGCTTTCTTCGTTGTCGTCGGCGCGGCGGTTGAATTCGGTGCCGCCGCAGGTCGTGCATTTGCCGTTAGCCGGGATCGGGTGCGTCTTGTCGTTATAGACCGCACCGCAGGATCCGCAGGTCGAACGCGCCGTGATCCGTTGCACCAGCGCATCGTCGTCGACCAGCATTTCGATCACATGGTCGAGGCTCTGGTTTTCGTCCTTCAGCAGCGATCCAAGGGCATCCGCCTGCGCCAAAGTGCGCGGAAACCCGTCGAAGATGAAACCACTCGCGCCTTTGTCGGCAGCTATCAACTTTTCGCGGATCAGGCCGATCACGATCTCGTCGGTCACGAGTTCGCCGCGATCCATGACGCCTGCGACCATCTTGCCCATCTCGGTGCCACTGGCGCGGGCCTCGCGGAGCATGTCGCCAGTCGACAGCTGGACCATGCCGCGTTCAGCGACCAGCCGTTGCGCTTGCGTACCCTTGCCCGCCCCCGGCGGCCCCAGCAGAATGATGTTCATCGGCGCGATGGGCCTTTCGATTTACCGGTCGATTTGCCAGCCGACCCGCGCTTGCCGCGCAACTGCGACTTTTCGATCAGGCCTTCGTATTGATGTGCCAGCAGATGCGACTGGACCTGCTGGATCGTGTCCATCCCGACGCTGACGATGATCAGAACCGACGTGCCGCCGAAATAGAACGGGATCGACAGTTCGTTGCGCAGGATTTCCGGCAACAGACAGACGAGAGCAAGATACCCCGAGCCGAGGACGAGCACCCGCGTGACGACATAGTCGAGATATTCGGCAGTGCGCTTGCCCGGCCGGATGCCCGGGACAAAGCCGTTCTGGTTCTTCAGGTTCTCGGCGACCTCGTCGGTCTTGAAGGCGACTTCACGCGTATAGAAGTAAGTGAAGAAAATGATCATCGAGGTGAAGAACACCAGATAGAGCGGCTGGCCGTGGCCAAAGTAGGCGAGGATCGTCGACATCACCGGGCCGCTTTGCCCGCCGCTGAAGGTTGCCAGCGTTGTCGGCAGCAACAAGAGCGCGCTGGCAAAGATCGCGGGAATGACGCCGGCCGGGTTGACCTTGATCGGCAGGTGGGACGAGCCGCCGTCATAGACCTTCATGCCGACCTGACGGCGCGGATACTGGATGTGGATCTTGCGCAGGGACCGTTCCATGAAGACGACGAAAGTCAGCAATGCAAACAGCATGACCATGACGCCGATGATCACCGCCGGGCTGATCGCGCCGGATCGGCCCTGCGACAGAAACTGTGCCGCTGCGGCGGGCAGTTCGGCGACGATGCCGACAAAGATGATGAGCGAAATACCGTTGCCGATGCCCCGCGCGGTGATCTGTTCGCCCAGCCACATCAGGAACATGGTGCCACCAACGATGGTGACGATACAGGCGATGCGGAAATAGAGGCCCGGATCGGCAGCCAGACCGCCCGCCTCGAGACTCGCGGCAAGGGCATAGGCCTGGAACGTGGCCAGGACGACGGTGCCGTAACGGGTGTATTGATTCAGCTTCTTGCGGCCAATATCACCCTCTTTTTTCAACTGCTTCCAGGGTTCGTACATCGACCCCATCAACTGCACGATGATCGAGGCCGAGATGTAGGGCATGATCCCGAGGGCAAAGTTGCCCATCCGGGCCAGGGCGCCGCCGGTGAACATCGACAGGATGCCGCCAATGCCGGACTGCGCGCTTTCCATGAAGGCGCGCAGTTCGCCGCCGTCGATGCCAGGCACGGGGATATAGGTGCCAAGGCGATAGATGCACAGCAGGCCGAGGGTGAAAAAGATCCGCTGACGCAGTTCGGTGGCTTTGCCAAACGCCCCCCAACTGAGGTTTGCGGCCATTTGTTCTGCGGCTGATGCCATTGTTGTGCTCTTTTCATGCGACCGCCGCCAGCCGGTTTTCCCGGTGGCGGCGTGTGGAAAACGTGGACAGTATGTAAGCGCCCTTTCGGGCGCTCACAACCGATTATTCCGCTGCGGTTTCGGAAACCTGCGCCGCCGTGACCGAAAGTGATCCGCCGGCCTTGGCGACCGCGTCGATTGCGCCCTGCGACGCACCGGTGACGGCGATCTTGACCTTGGCCGACATTTCGCCCTTGGCCAGAACGCGGATGCCGTCGAGTTTGCGTCGCACCAGACCGCTTTCAATCAGAACATCCTCGGTGATGTCGTTTTTCGCGTCGATCTTTTTGGCGTCGATGAATTTCTGGATCAGGCCCAGATTGACGACGGCGAATTTCTTGCGGTTGGGCTTGTTGAAGCCGCGCTTGGGCAGACGCTGATACAGCGGCATCTGGCCACCCTCGTAGGCGTTGATCGCCACACCGGAGCGGGATTTCTGGCCCTTGATCCCGCGCCCGGCGGTCTTGCCCATGCCTGAACCGGCGCCGCGGGCGACGCGCTTG
>JBBKXP010000004.1:0-9067 GCA_037969545.1 Paracoccaceae bacterium
CCTAGGGTCTGGGCGGCAATCGGGGGACCTGATGAAACAACCACGGGCGTGGCAACGGATGCTGTCGGGTCGCCGGCTTGACCTGCTCGACCCGACGCCGGTGGATATCGAGATTGCCGATATCGCGCACGGGTTGGCCTTTGTTGCCCGCTGGAACGGGCAGACCAAGGGCGATTATGCCTATTCGGTGGCCGAACATTCGTTGTTGGTCGAACAGATTTTCGGGATGCACAACCCCAAGGCACCGGCGAAATGGCGGCTTGCGGCATTGCTCCACGACGCGCCGGAATATGTCATCGGCGACATGATTTCACCCGTCAAGGCGGCCGTCGGGCCGGGATATGGGGCGTTGGACGACCGGTTGGCGGCGGCAGTGCATATCCGGTTCGGGTTGCCCGCGCAGGTGCCGACGGATGTGAAGAAACAGATCAAAAGGGCCGACAAGCTGTCAGCATGGCTCGAGGCGGTGCAGATCGCGGGGTTTACCGTGGCCGAGGCGGACAAGTTCTTTGGTAAGCCGCATTCGGAAATGGCACTGAGGCTCGAGATACGGTTGCGCCCGCCGATGCAGGTGCGGGCGGAATTCACCGCCCGTCACCATGAATTGCTGGCGCTGATCTGACCGATCACCAGATGCCGCGATGATGGAAGTAGATCCGCCTGCGGTCATCTTCGAACCGTTCAGCCTCGAACCGACTGCGTGGTGCGCGGTCGATCCAATGATCGGGGGCATTCCAGCGGTCGGTGAAAGTGGCGATGCGCAGGGCGTTGGCGATGATTGAAAGCATGACTTTCTCCTTTTCAGTGTTGATGTTTGTTTGTACCCTGCTTGGACGACACCTGCGATTCAGGAAGAATTCGCAAATGTTAGTGAAACTAATATATGGATTGGCGTAAAATCCCCTCGCTCCCCGCCTTGCGGGCGTTCGAGGCGGCGGCCCGTACCGGGTCGTTGTCCGAGGCTGCGCGCGAGCTGAACGTCACCCACGCCGCCATCGCCCAGCATTTGCGCACCGTCGAAAAACATCTTGGCCTGACCCTGATGCAGCGCGAGGGGCGGGGCATGGCGCTGACCCCGGACGGTCAACGCCTTGCTCCGCCGCTGACGACCGCATTCGATCTGATCGCCGAAGCCGTGCGGGCGGTGACAGAGGCCGACGCGGCCCGCCCGCTGGCCGTGACCCTGACCCCCAGCTTTGCCGCCAAATGGCTGATGCCGCGTCTGGGAAAATTCTGGGCGCTGCATGCCGACATTCCGCTGGCCTTGCATCCCGAACGGCGCAGTATCGATCTGGCCCGCGAGGGGATGGATCTGGGCATTCGGTTTGGTGCCGGTCAGTGGCCGGGACTGGACGCCGAAATGCTGGTCCCGGCCAATTTCACGGTGGTCGGTGCGCCGTCGTTGCTGGGGGACCGTCTGGAATTGACGGCAGCGGAAATGACGGCGATGCCGTGGGTGATCGAAACTGACTGGCCGGAGCAGATGGAATGGCTGCGCAATACCGGAATCGACACCGAAAAAATCACGCCGACATTCATCCCGACCGAGGAACTGGCGCTCGCGGCGGCGCGCGAAGGATATGGCCTGCATGTCGAGTTGACCGCCCTGATCGACGACGATCTGGCCAGCGGGCGATTGCGGGCAGTGCATTGCGATTGCGCCGATACGCTGGGCTATCACATGGTGACCCGTCAGGGGGCGGTCAAACCCGCCTTGCGCACGTTCATGCGCTGGCTGAAATCGGTTGCGTAGCTGTCCAAGCCCCGCGGAGCGACGCATACCCGCCATCCATCCAGATGCCCACACTCTGTGCCATCCTGATTGACCGACGGTTCATGAAACCTGCCTTGCACTGGCCCGTCTGTTGGCTACAGTCCGACCCATGCCTACGACACGCCCCGCCGTTCCCGCAGACGCGCAGCAGTTGTGCGACATGTTGAACGAGATCATCGCCATTGGCGGCACGACGGCGCATCAGCGTTCGTTCGATGCCGAGCGGATGTTGCATCACTACATTGCGCCAGATCGCCATATCAGCACCATCGTCGCCGAGAATGATGGACAGGTCGTGGGGTTTCAAATGTTGGCATGGCCCGACCCGGACATCGCCCCGATGCCTGACGGATGGGGATTCGTCGCGAGTTTCGTGCGGGTCGGCATGACGGGTATCGGCATCGGCAAGGCGCTGTTTGCCGCGACCACAGCGGCGGCACAAGCCGCCGGGTGCACGCACATCGATGCAACGATCAGGGCCGACAACACCAGCGGTTTGCGCTATTACGCGGGCTTGGGGTTCACGGATTACGATGTGATCCGCGACATGCCGCTGCGCGACGGCACTCGCGTGGACCGCATGCGCAAGCGGTTCGACCTGACCCCTATTTAGGGCTGCGTTTTGCCAGTATCCGCTGCAAGGTCCGCCGGTGCATCGACAACCGCCGGGCGGTTTCGCTGACGTTGCGGTCACAAAGTTCATAGACCCGCTGGATATGTTCCCAACGCACCCGATCCGCGCTAATCGGGTTTTCCGGGGGTGGCGGCAGGTCGCCGCCGGTGGAGAGCAGGGCATTGACGATGTCATTGGCGTCGGCGGGTTTGGACAGATAGTCGGTTGCGCCGATCTTGACGGCAGCGACCGCAGTGGCAATCGCCCCATATCCGGTCAGCACGACGATCTTGCAATCAGGGCGGTGGCTGCGCAGCACCTCGACCACGTCCAACCCGTTGCCATCGTCCAGTCGCAGGTCGACGACCGCGTAGGCGGGGGGCCGGGCGATGGCGCTGGCTTTGCCACCGGCAATGGACCCTGCGGTTTCAACCGCAAAGCCGCGCTTTTCCATCGCCCGCTCGAGGCGTTTCAGAAACGCCTCATCGTCGTCGACAAGCAATAGCGACGTGTCGCTGCCCAGTGGGATGATCTCTGCGTTCATGGCCATTGCCCCGCACTTCATTCGGGTCAGAGGTAAGGCGAACCCCCCCTATGGTCAATCACGCCGACGTGACGAAGCAGTCCACGCTTGCGGCGATGTTTTCTGCCGTCGCCTCGCGCCGGAAGAAATCGACGACGCCATGGTTCGGCAACCAGAGGTACGTGAACGCCATGTGGTCGACGAGATAATAGTCCGGGTCGCCGTTTGCCTCTTTTTGATAGAACGTCTTGTAGGCGCGGGCGACATCGGCGATCTGGGCATCGCTGCCCGTCAGGCCGATCATCCCGATACCGAAGTTCGCGGTGTAATCGGCCAGCACCTCGGGCGTGTCGCGGTCGGGGTCCACGGTAATGAAAACAGCCGTCGCGCTGATTCCCTTTTCTGACAAAAGGACGATCGCATCGGCATTGCGGGCGGTGTCGATCGGGCAGACATCGGGGCAAAAGGTATAGCCAAAGTAGATCAGACTAGGTTCGGTCAACACGTCGGTATCGGTGACCGTCGCGCCGGTCTGATCGACAAGAGTGAACGGACCGCCGATGGCGCCGCCGGCGGCCTGCGATCCGGCGCAAGCCTCGAACGCGTTGGCGGGGCGCCAAATCTGCACGGCGACAAGCGAGCCGACGACCAGCGTGGCGATGGCGGCGGTGGCGGCAAGGGCGACAGGTCTGGTCGACATTTGAACCTCGTGCGGCTGGTTGTCCGGTTGATCGACCGTTTGGTCCCGACTAACAAGGGTGAACTTTGTCACAGTTGCGCCAGGGGTCGTCAGATGGCCGTTTCCGATATCGCCCTGTTTCAGGACCAGCGTTACGCCAACTGGGTGCGGCTGCGCACCTATGTCACGCTGCGCTGGATCGCCATCGTCGGACAGATTGCTGCGGTCGGCGTTGCGGTGCTGGTTTATGATCTGCGCATCCCGCTCGGTCTTGCCGGGGCGGCAATTGGGACCTCGGTGCTTGCCAATATCACTGCCGCGTTCCTGTTCCCGTCAAACCGGCGGCTGAACGAACGCGAGGCGAGGCTGATGTTGCTGTTCGATCTGCTGCAGCTTGGGGTTCTGTTGTTTCTCAGCGGCGGGCTGAACAATCCCTTTGCGATCCTGATACTGGCGCCGGTGACGATTGCCGCGACGGTGCTGCATCTGCGCAGCACGGTGTTGCTGGGAATTGTGGCGATCGGGGTGACGACCTGTCTGGGGCTGGTCTATTTGCCGCTTGTGACTTCGGACGGTATCGTCTTGGGCCTGCCGCGTCTGTTCCTTTTCGGTTTTTGGGTCGCGGTGCTGGTCGGGGTCGGGTTTCTTGGTCTTTACGCGCGGATGATCACGACCGAAATCCACCGGATGACCGAGGCATTGGCCGCAACCCAGATGGCGTTGGCACGCGAGCAGAAACTGACGGATCTGGGTGGCGTCGTGGCGGCGGCGGCGCATGAAATGGGCACCCCATTGGCGACGATCAAACTGGTCACCGGCGAGTTGCTGGACGAATTGGCAGAGCGCCCCGACCTTGCCGCCGATGTCGATCTGATCCGCGAACAGACAGACCGATGCCGCGATATCTTGCGCAGCATGGGCCGGGCCGGCAAAGACGACTTGCAGATGCGCCGGGCCCCGATCGAGGCCGTTGTGCGTGAGGCCGCCGAGCCGCATATGAACCGGGGAAAGGATGTTCGGCTGACTATCGCGCCCGATGTGGCCGATCTGGCGCGCCAGCCCAACATCATCCGGCGCCCCGAAATAATCCACGGGTTGCGCAACCTGATCCAGAATGCGGTCGACTTCGCGGCGGCGCGGGTGACGGTCCAGATCAGCTGGACCGTCAAGGAGGTCATTTTGCGAATCGCCGATGACGGCGCAGGATTTCCGGCCTCGGTGATCGGGCGGATCGGCGATCCGTTTGTGCGTCGGCGACGGGCTGCGGGGGCAGCGGTGCGGCGCCCCGGATATGAAGGGATGGGACTTGGCCTGTTCATTGCCAAAACCCTGCTGGAACGAACCGGTGCCCGGATCGTGTTCGCAAATGCCGATTCGCCCGGACAGAAAGGTCTGGAGACCGGTGCGGTGGTGACGGTTGCCTGGCCGCGCGCCCTGATCGAGCCCGGACCATCGGATGGGGCGGCTGTACTGGGTGAAAACGTGCCTTTTGAACCCTGAAATGCGATTTCTCGAGACCGCGCATCGCGTGGCTTAATGATCAGTTAACCAATCTGTTGGACGTTCTGTTCGAACCGCAGACCGGGAAATGCTGATATGCTACAGATTGAATTGCTTCAGATGCTCTATGTGTCGACTGTTGCGATGTTGGCCGCCGCAGTCATTGTGGCGACAACGATGAAGCTTTGCATCGGGCGGCGAACATCGGCGCGTCAGCAGATGCGCGACCTTGAGGGGTCAATCGCGTTTCTGTTCGACGACACCGACCTGGCGGATGCAACTCCGTCAGCCAGGGCATTGTTGCGCCATCGCGACAAGGACCAAACGGACTGGGATCTGTTTGTTGCGGTTTTCGGGCCGCGCTTTCCATTATTGCGGCAGGGCCTGAAGGCGTTGGGGGCCGAAGGGTTGCGCCGAATTGAATCCGGCGATGATTCCGAGGTCTATCTGGAGATCACGCATTGGGATGGATTGTCGCGCATTACCTATCAGGACGATGCCGCATCGCCGAAATCCGGGTCGGTTGCAAAGGTCACGATGGACGCCATCAACGACGAGCTTGAAACGCTACGCACCCTTGCTGACGAGGCGCCTCAACTGATCTGGAAAGAAGACCCGAACCGGGTGATTACCTGGGCCAACCGGGCTTACCTTGATCTGGTCGCCATGCTGGAGAAGGCGCCCTCGCATGCGATACCGATCTGGCCGCCGGTAAATCTGTTCCTCGATCTTGAACGATCAGCCGGACAGATGCGCCCGCTGGTTCGCCGCACGCCGCTGCTGCACGATCAGCTTGAAGAGCCGCTCTGGTTCGAAGTGACCACGGTTCAACGTGACAATTCGTTCATCTATTTCGGCATTGATGCCAATGCGGCAGTCCGGGCCGAAAAGACCCAGCGGAACTTTGTCCAGACACTGGGCAAAACCTTTGCCCAGTTGGCCACCGGGCTGGCGATCTTTGACCGCAAGCGGCAGTTGCTGATCTTCAATCCGGCGCTGGCGACGCTGACGGGGCTTTCTGTCGAGTTCCTGAGTGCGCGCCCCCATTTCAACATGGTGCTCGACAAACTGCGCGAGGCACGCATGCTGCCTGAGCCAAAGAACTACATGTCGTGGCGCGAGGAATTCGCGGCGCTGGAATCTGCGGCAAAGGACGGGACGTATTGTGATATCTGGGATCTGCCGAATGGCCAGACCTACCGGGTGACCGGTCGGCCGCATCCTGACGGTGCCATGGCCTTTCTGTTCGAGGACATCAGCGATGAAATCCTGCTGACCCGCCGGTTCCGATCCGAGATCGAAACAAGCCGCGCCGTTCTTGACGTGATCGAAGAAGCCGTCGCCGTCTTTTCGATGGCGGGAAATCTGTCCCTGTCGAATGCTGCCTATGATCGTCTCTGGAACACCCGTCAAAACGTGCGGTTGAGCGATGCCGCAATCATTGATCAGCTGCGCATCTGGCAGTCCCGTTGCACCCCGTCGCCGATCTGGGGAAGAGTGCGCGACTTTGTCGGCACCCAGATCGACCGCGTCGAGTGGAGCGAGACGGTCCATCTGGATGACGGACGCCGGATCACGTGCCGCTTTGTGCCGTTGCCGGGAGGTGCGACACTCGCCGGGTTCAGGGTTGCATCGAAGTTCTCGAAGCTGCAGCTTCCGACCAAGGTGATCAAGGGCCTTCGGCACGCGACAGCCTGATTGGACTTGCAGCTATTGCGCCAGATCATAGTCTGGGGCCATGGGATTTTCCTTTGCATCTCTGATACTGCCCGATGCGGCCGCAACGTCCGCGCTCGGGGCCCGGATCGCGCCGCTCTTGCATGTTGGTGACACAGTTTTGCTGGCGGGCGAGATCGGGGCAGGAAAAACCTGTTTTGCGCGCGGACTGATCCGCGCCCGTCTGGGAACCGCAGAGGATGTGCCGTCGCCGACCTATACGCTTGTGCAGGTCTACGACGACGGGCCGGTGCCGATCTGGCACTGCGATCTTTATCGCCTTGAAGGACCCGCGGGGGTCATCGAACTGGGTCTTGATGCAGCGTTCGAAAGCGCGATCTGTCTGGTCGAATGGCCCGATCGGCTGGGCAATCTTGCGCCGCCCGACCCGCTGACCCTGACACTTGTGGCAGAGGAGTCGGGGCATCGTGCCATATTTTCTGGGGCCGATCACTGGGCAGACAGGCTGGGGGTGCTGTTTGACCCGGCGTGACGTGCTGCTGGCGCAGTTTCTTGACCAGAGCAAGTGGGCCGGGTGGACGCCAACCGTGATCGCCGGCGATGCGTCGCAGCGACGCTATTTGCGGCTGGCATCGCCGACCGAAAATCAGACCGTCATCGTGATGGACGCACCGGCGGACTGCGGCGAAAGTGTTGCGCCCTTTATCGCCATCGGCCGACATCTGAGCGATATCGGGCTGGTCGTGCCGCAGATTCTGGCCGCCGACACAAAGCAGGGGTTTCTTGTGCTTGACGATCTGGGCCAAACCGATCTGGCGCGACAAATTGCAACGCATCCGGCGGATGAAGAATGCCTATACGGTGCCGCGGTCGACGTTCTGGTTCGGCTTCAGACGACGCCAGCCCCCGCTGGACTTGTCGCCCTGACACCGGAAACGGCTGGTTCGATGGTCGCTGACGTCACTGAATGGCACGCGCCCGGTCAAAGCATCGCGCTGGGTACCGCGGTGACGGATGCCTTTCGTCAGTGGGTCGACCCGACGCTGGTTCTGTCGCTGCGCGATTATCACGCCGAAAATCTGATCTGGCGGGCTGATCGGCACGGCGCGGACCGGGTCGGTCTGCTGGACTTTCAGGACGCGTTTCTGGCGCATCCGGGCTATGATCTCGTCTCGCTTTTGCGGGATGCGCGTCGGGATGTGACGGCGGATGTGGCAGCAGCGATGATGGAACGCTTTGTCGCTGCCACCGGTGCCGACGACGGCACGTTTCGGGCGACCTCTGCCTGTCTGGCGGTGCAGCGCAACCTGCGTATTCTTGGCATCTTTGCCCGACTGGTCAAGCGTGATGGCAAGGTGAAATATGCCGCGTTGATGCCACGGGTCTGGGGCCATCTGATGCGCGATCTGGCGCATCCGGCCCTGGCTGATCTGCGCGCAAGCGTGCTGGACATGGTCCCGCCGCCTGCCGGGGGCCGTGCATGACACCGGATGCAGTTTTGTTCTTTGCCGCCGGTCTTGGCACCCGGATGGGGCAGTTGACGGCGGATCGCCCGAAATCGCTGATCACCGTCGCGGGCCGACCGCTGATCGACCATGCGATCGGGTTGGCCGATGCCGCCGGGATCGGGCGGCAGGTGGTCAATGTCCACTACAAGGCGGCGATGATCCGCGGCCATCTTGACGGGCGCGATGTCGCGTTTTCGGACGAGGCTGAGGCCCTGCTGGAAACCGGCGGCGGGTTGCGCAAAGCGTTGCCGCTGCTGGGGCCGGGGCCGGTGTTCACGATGAACACCGATGCGGTTTGGCAGGGCGAGAACCCATTTCGAACCCTTGACGCAGATTGGGACTCGGTGCGCATGGACGCGCTTTTGTTGATGGCCGACCCCGCCAATGCGGTCGGCCACAGCGGGCGCGGCGATTTCCTGCTCGGGGCGGACGGGCGACTGACGCGGGGGCAGGGTCTGATCTACTGCGGCATCCAGATCATCGATCCGGTCGGATTGGCCACGATCCCCGCGGCGGCGTTTTCCCTGAATGTCCTGTGGGATCAAATGATCGCAAGAGGCAGGCTCTACGGGATCCGCCTGCGCGGCCGCTGGTGCGATGTCGGACAACCTGAGAGCATTGCGCTGGCCGAGGCGATGCTGAAAGGTGCGCCATGATTTTCACCGCCGCTGACACGCCGCACCTGTTCGGACTTGCCCCCGGTGTGGACTTTGCCACCGGGCTGGTCGACGGGTTGCTGCACCGGCTGGGCGACGCCGATCCCGAGGCGCTGGCCCGCGTCACGCTTCTGGTC
>JBBKXP010000005.1:0-9554 GCA_037969545.1 Paracoccaceae bacterium
GGTCATAGCCAAGGCCCAGCGCGCCCGAGGGAATCAAGATGCGGCAGCTAGTCAATGATGGCCTCCGGTTTGCGAATGATCCGGCGCAGGAACATCGGGGCGACAAAGCCGACAACGGCTGCAACCAGCAGGCCGATGGATATGCCAGACCCCAGCAGATAGGTCCAGTCGCCGCCCGACAGCACCATCGCGTCGCGCAGCGATTTTTCCATCGCGTTGCCCAGCAGGATGCCCATGATCACCGGCACCGTGGGGATGTCCATCTTGCGCAAGATATAGCCCAGCAGGCCGAAGGCGACGACCAGAACAAGGTCGAAATAACTGCCGGTGAGCGAGTAGATCCCGACGAAAGAGATCATCGTGACCCCCGGCATCAGCACCGCGGGGGGCACCTGCAGGATCTTGACGAAGATTTTCACCATCGGCACGTTCATCGCGAGCAGCACGAAGTTGGCAATCAGCAGCGACGCGATCAGGCCCCAGACCACGTCGGGGCGGTCGGTGAACAGGGTCGGGCCGGGTGTGATGTTCAGCGTCATCAGCACCGCCAGCAGCACCGCCGTCGTCCCCGATCCCGGCACGCCAAGGGTCAGCATCGGCACCAGCGCGCCCCCGGCGGCGGCGTTGTTGCCCGCCTCGGGTGCGGCGACACCCTTGACCGCGCCAGTGCCAAACCCGCCTTTTTCCCCGGCAATGGATTTTTCCATCATATAGGTCATGAACGACCCGAGGCTGGCCCCGGCGCCGGGCAACACTCCGGCGATGAATCCCAGAACGGATGAGCGCAGCATCGTCCACTTGGTTTCCCAGATGTCGCGCCACGGGATCGTCACCTTGTCCAGCTTGACGCCCAGGGCGCCGCCCTTGCCATGGCTTTCGATGAAAAAGAACACTTCGGACACTGCGAACAGGCCAACGATGGCGACGAGGAAATCGACGCCGTCCATCAGGTGCAGGTTGCCGCCCGTCAGGCGCGGCATGCCGCTGTTGGGGTCCAGCCCGATCATCGCAATCATCAGACCGAAACAGGAGGCCAGCGCCGCCTTAGCCTGATTGTTGGAACTGATCCCGCCGAGGGTCGAGAACGCCAGCAGATACAGGGCGAAGTATTCGGCCGGGCCGAACTGATAGGCGATGCGCGATAACAGCGGGGCCAGCAGCATCAGGCCGATAGTGGCCAACAACGCGCCAACGAATGACGCGACGCCGGAGATGACCAAGGCATCGCCGGCCCGACCCTGTTTGGCCATCGGATAGCCGTCAAGCGTGGTCATCAACGCAGGTTCGTCGCCGGGAATGTTCAGCAGGATCGAACTGATCCGGCCGCCATACATCGCACCGTAATAGATCGAGGTGAGCAGGACCAGCGACGCGGTTGCGTCCAGCCCCAGCGTGAAGGTCAGCGGGATCATGATGGCGACCCCGTTGGACGGTCCAAGGCCGGGCAGGGCACCGATGATCGTGCCGAGGAAACAGCCGATCACCGCAAGGAACAGCGTCAACGGCGACAGCGCGATGGAAAAGCCAAGTTGCAGGTTTGCGAGGATTTCCATGATCTATCCCATCAATGCGCTTGGCAGCGCCTTCAGCCCCAGACCAAGGATCACCTTGAACAGGACGTAAAGGCCGACCGACAGGCCGATGCCGGCCATGACGGCAAAGCGCGGACGCGGCGATATCTGGTAACTGATCACCCCGGCGGCGATTGCTGTCGGGATCAGGAAACCAAGGGGTTTCAGAGCGTAAGAGTAGGCGATCAAGAGCAGGACAGAGATGCCGATGGACCCCAGCGTGCGCAGTGCAGGCCAATCCGGTTCGGCATCCGGGCGCAGCACCATGATGCCGCCGCAGATCACTGCGATGGCGGCGACCAAGATCGGAAAGGTCTTGGACCCTACCGGATCGGACAGGAAACTGGCCTGAATCTGCATGGCGCTCGCGATGTACGCGAGCGCCACTAGGATCGTGACCAGACCGAAGATGCGGTCTGACAGGCGGGTCATGTTACTGGATCACGCCAAGCTGGCGCGACAGATCTTCGGTTTCGGCGATGACGCCATCGATCCAGATCTGGAAATCGCCACCGACCTTGGTGAATGGTGCAAGACCGTTTTCGGTCATGACCTGCTTCCATTCCTCGCTGTCGGCGACGGCCTGCAGACGGTCGGCCCATTTCTGGAAATCCGCGTCCGAAATGCCACCGGGGACATAGAGACCGCGCCAGTTCACGGCGACAACGTCGTAGCCCTGTTCCTTGGCCGTCGGGATGTCGTCAAAGCCCGGTACCCGCTCTTCGCTCAAAACCGCCAGGATGCGCACTTCGCCGGAATTCACAAAGCCGATGATTTCGGACATGTCGCCGGTCATCGCCTGGGTAAAGCCGCCGATGGTCTGAGTGATCGCGTCGGCACCGCCATCGACGCCGATGTATTTGACGGCGGTGATGTCGGTGAACCCGTCGGCCAGCAGAATCTGCAGCGGCTTCATGTGGTCGAACCCACCGACGGCAGACCCGCCTGCGAAAGCCACCGATGCGGGATCGGCCTCGATTGCGTCGATCAGTTCCTTGAGGTTCTGATAGGGGCTGTCGGCAGCGACGACGATGACGCCGGGATCGGCGCCGATGGCGCCGACGAACCGCACCTGATCGGCTGTCGCGCCGCCATAGGCGTTCTGCGCCAGACGCGTTGTGGTCGCCGACGAGGCGGCGACGATCAACTCGGCGTCGTCATTGCGTTCGTTCACGACTGTCGAAAAGGCAAGGCCGCCACCGGCGCCGGCAAGGTTGGTAACCTGCACGGGCTGGTCGACCGCGCCGATGTCGAACAGAATCTTGCCGATCTGGCGGCAGGTGAAATCCCAGCCGCCGCCGGGGTTTGCCGGCGCGATGCATTCGGCTGCGTAAAGGGCGCTGGCGCTGACGGACAGCGCCATGCCAAGGCCAAGCGCCTTGAGCGAATTCAGTGTCATGGTGGTCCTCCCTAAGGTCCGATATATCGGGACGGGTATCATTCCTGTCCTCTCGGATCAGGCTGACACGTGGGTCGGCCAGAGTCTAGTTGGGGTTTGGAATTTGGTCAGGCATCAGATATCTGCGGTCTGTGACAGGACCGGCCACTGTCAATTCGTGGTCACTTGCCCAAAACCTCGACCCCGTCTGCGCTGATGTCTTCCAGCACTTCCAATACGGCATCGCTGTCCGCCTCGGCACCTTCGCAGACAGTTTTGAGTGTCCGCGACGCGGCTTCGCGTATTTCGGGGTCAAGATCATCGCGCCATACCGACCAGACCGGATAGGGAAAACGCGGTGCGTCCGGCACCAGAAACATTGCCGAAGTATCAAGATATTTCTTGACGTAGCGCGCGGGCAGGTATGCCGCCGCCCGGCGGTTGACGACATATTCCGCCACCATCGCCTCGAGACCGAAGGTTAGGCCCGGGTTGGTCAATTCCGGCAGGGCGGTAGCATGGGCACCAACAAACTCCGGCCCCCAGTCGACGAAAACGTATTCCGTGAAAAGATTGTCAACGTCCGCGTCGCTGAAGGTGGCAACCATCACCAATTCCTCTTCCATGATCTGTTCGGCAGTCAGGCCGGGTCGCAATTGTGGCATGTACATCAACCCGACCTGCATCACGCCCTCGATCAGAAAGCGGGTCAGCCGGTCGGTCATCCCCAATTCTGTCCTGACATTGAGTTCGGGCATGTCCGTCTGCAAGGCGTCGATCCACCGAAATCCCAGCCGCGGCCATAGCGAATACTGCCCGCCGATGGTCAGGCTCTTGGTGTAACCTTCCGGGATCGCGACCTGCTGCTTGGCTTCTTCCCAGACCCGAACGAGCGACATGGCATATTTCTCGAACTCGCGACCTGCATCGGTCAATTCAGCCCCGGCACGGTTGCGGGTGAACAGCGGCTTGCCCAGTTCGTCCTCAAGCCGCTTGATGCGAAGCGATACTGCGGATTGGGTGACGAAAAGGCGGTCCGCAGAGGCCACGAACGACCCGCTGGCCGCAACTTCCATGAAGGTCTTCAGAAGTGTGATGTCCATCTGTCTTTCCCTGAGGGTCGTTGTATGACCTTTGCTCACTACAACCACGATTATTCTGAATTTCACTAATGCAAGGCCGGGTACTATTCCGATGTCATGGCGGCGCACCCTGCGCTGGCTCATTTTTGGAGATTAGTCATGAAAAAAATCATCACGTTGATCGCGCTGGCGTCTGTTGTCGCTCTTTCGGCCTGTAACACCGCGAAGGGTATTGCCCGCGATACTTACGGCGTCGGAAAATTTGCCGTGAACCAGATGTCCGGCGACGACAATTGAAACTGATGTTAGTTCACGTCATGCTGCCATTCTCGCCAGAGGGTGGCAGCACCGATCGGCACGATTTGCCTGTCGCTTATCATTTTATATCAACTTCCTGGCGCAGCGCCGCTGTTGTGCGGTCATAGATCAAGATCCGGTTGTCGCTTGTGACGACTGCGAACCAATCGACGCCTTGAGTGAATGCGGTGGCGGTTACCCCGGCGGGCAGGGCGATCCTTTCGGGTAGCGGCAGGGGGTCGGCGTTCAGGCGGATGACAATGGCTCCGATAACGACTAGGAACCCTGAAATCATCACCACGGTCAGTCCGATCACCAGCCATTTCAGCAGGGTCAGGTGGGCCGGCAATTGGCCGTTGGATTCAGGAGCCGCCATGTCGTCCCTTGTCACGTTTTCCATCGCGGACAATCCGCCCGCCCGCCTTGATAAGGCGCTTTCGCGCGATGTGCCAGATGACGCCGCCCTGTCGCGCTCGCGTCTGGCCCGGCTGATTGCCGACGGGGCGGTGACGGTGAACGGGGCCGTGGTGACTGACGCACGCGCGTCGGTGGCGGTGGGGGACGCCGTCGAGGTGACGGTCGAGGCTGCCGTCGAAAGCCACATCGTCGGCCAGGTTATTCCACTTTCGGTGGTCTTCGAAGATGCCGACCTGATCGTGATCGACAAACCCGCCGGGATGGTCGTGCATCCGGCGCCGGGCAGCCGCGACGGGACGCTTGTCAATGCCCTGATCGCCCATTGCGGTGAGACCCTGTCAGGGGTCGGTGGGCAAATGCGCCCCGGCATCGTTCACGGAATTGACAAGGATACCAGCGGCTTGCTGGTTGTTGCGAAGTCTGACCGGGCACATCACGGACTGGCGGAACAGTTTGCCGCGCATACGGTGCAGCGACGTTATCTGGCGGTGTGCCATGGGGTGCCCGACCAGAACGATCCGCGCCTGCACGGGATCAAGGGAACCAGTTTTGAGCCCGGCAACATCCTGAAGATCCAGACCATGCTGGGGCGGCACAAGACCGACCGGCAGCGGCAGGCAGTGTCGTTTCACGGTGGCCGCCACGCGGTAACGCGGGCACGGATCGTGCAGGCCCTCGGGGTGCCGCCAGTGGCGGCGCTGATCGAATGCTGGCTGGAAACCGGGCGGACACACCAGATCAGGGTGCATCTGGCGCATTGCGGACATGCCCTGATCGGCGATCCGACCTATGGGGGGCGGCGCAAGCTTGCAACAAAAGCAGTGGGCGAGGCCGGGGCGGCGGCGGCGCTGGAATTTCCCAGGCAGGCTTTACATGCCGCAACGCTTGGATTTGATCATCCGGTTTCGGGTGAATTCAAAGAATTTGCGGCAGCAGTGCCGCCCGACATGCAAAAATTGGTCGCAGCATTGGGGGGCGCAACCCTTAGCGGACAGGAGATTGCCGATAGTCAGGCCGAGGGCTGAAACAGACATCCCTTGTGCGTGATGGCACAGTCACATGCCTCGCTTTGCGCCGGAACCGGGTTCATACTGCTTTAAGAGATTTGTCATAGGCGGTCTTGAAAGCCCGGCGTGGCACGATTAATTCCATGTTAAGGCCGTAAACATAGCGGAAGGGACATCGAAATGAGCACTTACGCAAATCTGCCAGCACCAAGCCCGGAACAAGGTTTGAACCGATACATGCAGGAAATCCGCAAGTTCCCGATGCTGGAACCCGAAGAAGAATACATGTTGGCCAAGCGTTGGGTCGACCACGAAGATACCGAAGCGGCGCACAAGATGGTCACATCGCACCTGCGTCTGGCCGCCAAGATCGCGATGGGCTATCGCGGCTACGGCCTGCCGCAGGCCGAAGTGATCTCAGAAGCCAACGTCGGCCTGATGCAGGCAGTCAAGCGGTTCGACCCGGAAAAGGGATTCCGACTTGCCACCTACGCGATGTGGTGGATCCGCGCCTCGATTCAGGAATACATCCTGCGGTCATGGTCGCTGGTGAAACTCGGCACGACCAGCGCCCAGAAAAAGCTGTTCTTCAACCTGCGCAAGGCGAAATCCCGTATTGGCGCGCTGGAAGAAGGCGACCTGCGCCCCGAGAACGTGAAACAGATCGCACATGACCTCGGCGTTACCGAAAACGAGGTGGTGTCGATGAACCGCCGTTTGTCGGGTGGCGATGCGTCGCTGAATGCGATCATCGGCGGCGACGGCGAGGGTGCGACCCAATGGCAGGACTGGCTGGAAGACACTGACGCCAACACCGCCAACGACTATGAGGAAAAAGACGAGATGGAAGCCCGGCGCGCCCTGCTGGCCGAAGCAATGGATGTGCTGAACGACCGTGAACGTGACGTGCTGATGCAGCGCCGGTTGGCTGAAGAAACCATCACGCTTGAGGACCTTTCGGGGCAATACGATGTCAGCCGCGAACGGATCAGACAGATCGAGGTGCGGGCGTTCGAAAAGCTGCAGAAGCGGATGCAGCAATTGGCCCGCGAAAAGGGCATGCTGGCGACGGCCTGACAGCCGATGGACTGACCCACTTTCAGGGATCATGCGGCTCACGGCCTGCGGCTGTCGGTCGTTGTTGTCACGGTCGGAGCCTCCGGCGGGAGTATATATGGGCCAAAAGAAGGTGGCGATAGAATTCGGGTCTGCTAGGCTCTCGTTGTAATTTCAATCGGAGGACGCATGACTGATCCGGTCAGATGGGGCATCTTGGGCGCGGCGGATTTCGCCCGTCGGTTTATGGGCCCGGCGATCCATGCGGCACGCGGGGCCGACCTGGTGGCGCTGGCGACCTCCGATCCGGCCAAGCCTGAAGGCTTTCTAGCATTTGCGCCGGGCCTGCGGGTGCATGACAGCTACGACGCCCTTTTGACCGATCCGGGGATCGATGCGATCTACATTCCGCTGCCCAACCATCTGCATGTCGACTGGACGCTCAAGGCGCTGGCGGCCGGCAAGCATGTATTGTGTGAAAAGCCGATTGCGATGGCCGAAGCCGATTTTGACCGCCTGATTGCGGCCCGCGATAAGGCGCGCCGGCTGGCTGCCGAAGCCTACATGATCGTGCACCATCCGCAGTTCATCCGTGCCCGCGAATTGGTTCAGGGCGGCGCGGTCGGGGAATTGCGCCACGTTGATTGCGTGTTCACCTACAACAATGCGGACGAGCTAACCAATATCCGCAACCGCCCGGAAACCGGCGGCGGCTGTCTGCCCGATATCGGCGTTTATGCGTTTGGCGCTGCCCGCTTTGTGACCGGGGCCGAGCCTGTGGTAGTCCCGTTCGCCGACGTGCACTATGAGAATGGCGTCGATGTCTTCGTGCGGATGGCGGCAGATTTTCCGGGATTCTCCTATAGCGCAATTGTGTCGATGCGCCTGTTCAACCGCCAGTTCATCACCTTTCACGGCACCGAGGGGCTGCTGACCCTGACCTGTCCGTTCAATGCGGGGGTGCATGATCAAGCCGAAATTCGACTGGAAACGCCTGGCCACAAGGTCGTGGTCGAACGGTTTCCGGGGGTCAATCACTATGTCCACCAGGTCGAGAATTTCTGTGCGACGGTCCGCGACGGGGCAGACTATCCTTGTCCGCTTGAATTCAGCCGTGGCACGCAGGGAATGATCGACATGGTTTATGCAGCGGGCAAAGCCGATGGCTGAGGGACAACAGATGGACGAAAAACCTGCGGACATCGACCCGGCGGCGGATTACGAAAGCCTTTGGATGCGGCTGATCTGGATGATTCTGATCGCTATCATGCTGAGCATGTCGCAAACTGTCCTGGGCGCGATCACCGTCATCCAGTTCATCATCATGGTGTTCACCAAGCGTCAGCCGAACGAGACTTTGGCCGAATTCGGCACCACGCTGGGGGTCTGGATGGCCAAGGCTGTCCGTTATCAGACGGCCGCATCAGAGGTGAAGCCATGGCCATGGACGGAACTGGACTGATGGCGGGCGGTTGGGCCAAGGACGGGGCGGTCAACGACCAAATCGAAGCGTCGATCGGTGACGAACTGGCGCGGCTCAGGGCGCAAAAAGTCCCGGTTGGCGAAAGCCTTGCGGAATGTGCCGACTGCGGTGAACCGATTCCCGAGGCCCGCCGACTCGCCCGCCCCGGCGTCAAACTGTGCTTCGATTGCCAGCAAGAGCACGAGGCGGCATTTCGCCCGCGCGGCGGGATCAACCGGCGCGGGTCCAAGGACAGTCAGTTGAAATAGACGGGCACGATGGGTTCGCACTCATCCTAGGCTTCCATCTCTTCAAGTTCATCGATCATGCCTGCGATCATTGCCAGCCCCTTGTCCCAGAACGCCGGGACAGTGGCGTCGAGGCCGAAGGGGGCCAGCAGATCCTTGTGATGCTTGCTGCCCCCGGCCTTGAGCATCGCAAAGTACTTTTCGCGAAAATCGGGGTCGCCTTCGGCGTAGACCGCATAGAGGGCGTTCACGAGGCCGTCACCAAAGGCATAGGCATAGACGTAGAATGGCGAGTGGACGAAGTGCGGGATATAGGCCCAGAAAGTTTCATAGCCGGGGGCGAAATCGAACACGTCGCCAAGGGATTCCGCCTGAACCGACATCCAGAGAGCGTTGATGTCGTCTGGCGTCAGTTCGCCTGTGCCGCGCGCCGCGTGGAGTTTGCATTCGAAATCGTAGAACGCAATCTGGCGGACGACCGTGTTGATCATGTCCTCGACCTTGCCGGCAAGCAGAACCTTGCGTTCCTGTTGATCCTTGGCCTTGTCGAGCAGGGCGCGGAAGGTCAGCATTTCCCCAAAAACTGACGCCATTTCAGCCAGCGTCAGCGGCGTCGACGACAGCAGTTCGCCCTGTCCCGCAGCCAGCACCTGATGCACGCCGTGGCCAAGTTCATGCGCCAGTGTCATCACGTCACGCGGTTTGCCCAAGTAGTTCAGCATCACGTAGGGGTGGACGGTCGTGACGGTCGGGTGGGCGAAGGCACCGGGGGCCTTGCCGGGTTTCACAGCGGCGTCGATCCAGCCTTTGTCGAAGAACGGTTTGGCGAGATCGGCCATTTTGGGATCAAAGGCGGTATAGGCGTCCAGCACGGTTTTTTCCGCTTCGGCCCAGTCGACGATGCGGGTGCTTTCCATCGGCAGCGGCGCGTTGCGGTCCCAGACCTGCATCCGCTCCAAACCCAGCCATTTTGCCTTGAGCCGGTAATAGCGGTGCGACAGGCGGGGATAGGCGGCGACGACGGCGTTGCGCAGGG
>JBBKXP010000006.1:0-8461 GCA_037969545.1 Paracoccaceae bacterium
GCGATGTGGAACAGCGGCATTACTCAAGGCCTGATGTGGCGAACATATACCGAGAGCGGCACACTGCGCTTTTCCTTCGTCGATACGCTGATTGCGATGCATCCCTACTATATCGCGCGTGCCTTTGGCGGGCTGCTGTTCTTTACTGGCGCCTGCATCTGCTTCTGGAATGTCGTTATGACGATCCGGCGCGTTCCGCATCACGCCCCGGCAATCGACTACCCGACCACCTCGGAAGCAATGGAGCCGGCAGTGCCGGCGGCGGAGTAAGCTCATGTTGAAAACCCTTCTCAAGCCGTTCGCGCGTGTTTTCGAGTTTCAGGCCAAGACCCACTACCGGATGGAACGGCATTCGATGGCGCTGACCGCAGGCATCATCCTCGCAGCCGGTGTCGGTGGCTTTGTCGAAATCGCACCCTTGTTCACCATCGACGACACAGTCGAGCATGTGGCCGACATGCGGGTTTACACGCCGCTGGAGCAGGCCGGGCGGGATATCTACATCCGCGAGGGTTGCTATGCCTGCCATTCGCAAATGATCCGCACGCTGCGCGACGAGGTAGAACGCTACGGTCCCTATTCGCTGGCCGTGGAATCAAAATACGACCACCCGATGCTGTGGGGATCAAAGCGCACAGGACCGGACCTCGCGCGGGTCGGAGACAAGTATTCCGATGATTGGCAGGTGCGTCATCTGATCAACCCGCGCGATCTGGTGCCGCAATCCGTGATGCCGCAATACGCTTTCCTGCTGGAGACCCCGCTGCGCACAGACGACCTGCCGGGCAGGCTCGATGCGCTGCGCATGGTGGGCGTGCCGTACACCGATGATATGATCGCCAATGCGGCCAACGATGCGCTGGGGCAGGCGGGGCCCGATGGTGACCGCGCGAGCGGCGTGCTGGACCGGTATGGTGAGGCGACCGCCGTGCGGGTCTTTGACGGGCAAAGCGATCGCCTGACCGAGATGGACGCGCTGGTCGCGTATCTTCAGATCCTCGGGAATCTGACCGATGTGGCGCAGAACACCCAACCGATGGCGGAGGAATAGACGATGGATATGACCCACGAATGGTATGTCGCGCTGTCCAAGTCGTTTGGCTTGTTCTGGCTGCTTGGCCTGTCGGTCGGGATCACGGCCTATGCCTTCTGGCCTTCGCTTGGCGGACGTTTTGACAAGGCTGCCAACAGTATCCTCGACGATGAGGTCGGGCCAGCGCAACCCACCGCGATCAAGCCGGAGGAAAATACATGTCGGTAAAGGATCGCGATCCCCTGACAGGACACCAGACGACCGGGCATGAATGGAACGGCATCACCGAGTTGAACACCCGTGTGCCCCGTATCGTGTGGTTTTTCATCATCGTCACCCACCTTTGGGCCTTGGTTATGTGGATACTGCTCCCGACGTGGCCGCTGGTCACGACCTATACAAAAGGTCTTCTTGGTTTCGACCAGCGCGAGGTGGTCAAGCAGGACATTGTGCTTGCGAATATCGCCCGTGCCGACTGGGCTGACCGCATCGCGACCCTGCCCGCAGATGACATCCTGAAAGATCCTGAATTGATGGCCAGGGTGACGGGGACCGCTCACCAGATTTTCGGTGATAACTGCGCTGGTTGTCATGGAACCGATGCGGCCGGTGGCCCTGGGTTTCCCAGCCTCATCGACGCGGCCTGGCTTTGGGGTGGTGACACCGACACGATCATGGAGACGCTGCGCGTCGGTATCAACTCTACCCATCCCGACACGCGGTATGCACAGATGCTGGCGTTTGGTCGGGACGGTATCCTGCCACGCGACGATATCCGGCTTGTCATTGACTACGTCCAGTCGCTGTCCGGTACTGCTGCACCCGCGGACCGGGTCGCCGCAGGGGAGGAGATTTTCGCGAACAATTGCGCGGCCTGTCACGGTCAAAATGGCCACGGCAATACGGATCTCGGCGCGCCAAATCTGACCGACGCGCTCTGGATCTATGGTGGCGACGACGGAGCAATGTTCGTAAGCATCTGGGGAGGTCGGCAAGGCTGGATGCCCGCTTGGGAGGGTCGGCTGTCCCAGACGGAGCGCAAGATTCTCACCGTCTACCTTCAACATCTCGGTCAGGAGGCTTTGCAATGACGGAGATCATGCGCCCGCTCCCGGGCAGTCAAGAGCGCTTCTGGACGGGCCCGCGCCTGTTTGCAATCGCGACGGTCGCTGCCGTGATGCTGCTGTTCATCGGGGCCAACGCGCATCTGATCGCGGTGTCATTCGCGTCGAGCCCCGATTGTGTCCTGCAACCCGCAAAGGAAGGCGTCGTGGTCTATAGAGCGGCGAAACCATCATGTTGAGCGATCACACCCAAGACAATGACGCCCCGCCGCCGCCAGACAATCCACATGCCGATGACGGAATCCCTAAAATCGTGCCACCGCTGCCACGGGAAAACCAGCGTGCGCGGGAGCTACCGTGGCGCACCGCGTTTGACTGGCTACAGGCCGGGTGGTCCGACTTGTGGCATAACCCTTTACCAAGTCTGCTGTACGGCTTCGGGATCTTTGCCGTTTCAGCCCTGATCGTGTGGGCGTTGTTTCGTTTTGACTACGGCTATGTCCTACTCCCCGCTCTTGCCGGGTTCATGGTCATCGGTCCGTTGATCGCGAATGGTCTATATGAGAAAAGCCGCCGGCTCGAGACGGATACGCCGACCAGCTACATCGCAATGATCTTCGTCAAGCCACGGTCAGGCTATCAGGCCGTGTTCATGGGCGTCCTGCTGCTGGGTCTGTTTCTGCTCTGGATGCGCGCAGCCGTTCTGATCTGGGCGTTATTCTTTGGCATTGTGCCATTTCCCGGAACAGATCAGATCGTGCCGATGCTGTTCCTGACACCAACCGGCTGGGCTGTCTTGTTCGTGGGCAGTGCGGTCGGTGCGCTCTTCGCGGCGTTCTCCTTTGCCATCAGCGTCTTTGCGGTGCCGATGTTGCTCACCGAACGGACCGATGCCATGTCCGCCATGGGGATCAGTATGGCGATGGTGTGGAACAACCTGCCCGTCATGCTGGCGTGGGGGGCCATTGTGCTCGCGCTGTTCCTCCTTTCAATGCTGACGGGCTTCTTGGGTTTGATACTGGTCTTTCCGCTTTTGGGACACGCCACGTGGCACGCGTATCGTGCCATCCGCGGCAACATCGCTCCCGACGACGACGCCGAACGCATGTTTATTCGCCCGGCATGAGAGTGGCACACCGAAGCACTTCGGGATTCCGTTGCGACGACATCGCGCCTGGTCATTGGGAGACAAAGACATGCTGATCGAGGGACTGTTGAAGACGGGATCGGAGAGGCTCGTTACCATCCGTGATGACGCCAGACTTATCGAAGCGGCCAAGCTTTTAAGCGCTCAGACCGACCTTGTAGTCGTGTGCGACGGTGACCGTATCTTGCGAGGTGTCGTCACGAAAACGGATGTCGTGAGAGACAGATCAGCACCTGCCAGGGTGCGACCTGCATGTGCTCTGTCTCGACTGTGATGACACGCGATGTGGCATTGTGCCGGGGCGCAGATCGACTGAAAACCGTGTCCGAATTGATGACGCAGCGACATCTGAAGAACATCCCGGCGGTGGATGCGGATAATCGGCCGATCGGCGTGCTGACCGCCCGGATCATTCTCCGCGCCCTGTTGGGCGACGCCGAATATGAGGAAGCGCAGATGATCGATTTCGTGAAAGGTATTGGCTACCGCTGATGCTCATCCAAACCTTTTTAAGCACGGCGAAGTGGAGACCCTGATGTCCGACCCTGACCTGACCCTCGATACAACCGAACTGCGTCAACGGGTGTTGTCGCGATGGGAAAATGAAGGCGGTGCTACGACGCAGGCGGCGTTCGAGACGAGCGCTGATGTTCCCGACTTGACCAATGCCGAACTTGTTCATCTGCGCATGCGGGTGATCGCGCTCGAGAACCTGATGATCGCCGTTCTGGCTGAAGGCTCCGATCGACGGCGGCAGATCGCACTCGATATGGGGGGCTACATTGCGCCCCGGGCCGGAGCTACACAGCACCCCCTGACTGTTCAGGCGTCCCATCACATGACGGATCTAGTGCGCCGCGCCGATCACTTCCGGACTGCGCCCTTCCCGATGCAGCCTTGCAAGAGCACACCTGTGTTCGATGAGGTGACGCTGCCTGCGGGGCTGCGCAAAGAGCATCGCACCAAGGTCGGCGTTTGGGGTGTCATTCAGGTATTGGAGGGACGCCTGCGATACCGGGTTGTTGAGCCCAGGTCAGAGACGATCCTCGATCCGGAACATCCAGGTTTGATACTTCCTGACCGGCCGCATTCCGTCGAACCGCTTGGACCCATGCGGATGCGGGTTGATTTTTATACCAGTCCGCCGGACGTTCTGCCGACGTGACGATGCCAAACCGCTATCAAGTGGTGCCGGCACACTCAAAAATGTGCTATTTCAAACGCCGCCCAAATAGGGCACAGAGCTGGTTTCTCCGTTCTGCGGTAGACCGAAGCTCAACCCCCGCCCGATCCGATGCGCCAGCGCGGACCACGCTTGCGCGAGGTGCCGCGGTAATTCTTCAGCCAGTACAGCGTCGAATATCGACAGCCAGACCGGGAAGTGTTGAGCCTTGACGTCGCCGGCGGCCCTGTGAACCTGCATCGGGTTGCCGTCATAGCAGCGTTGCAGCAACAACGCGTTGCGCCAAAATCGCCCGATCTTTTCTTCGTGTACCGGCCAGTCCGCAACGTGACCTGCAAAGACGGGCCCAAGGGCCGGATGTGCCCGCACACGCTGATAGAACTGCGACACGACACGGTCGATCTGTGTCTCGGAAACGGGGATGCGCGGTGGCATTGTCACGCAACGATGACCCAGTGTCGCGTAGCCCTTAAAAAGGGTCATCCTCAATTTGTGTGTCACGGTTTGACTGAGCTTCACAGATTGAAGGGATCAGGCCGTGGTATCGAAGAAGCATTGGGCTCCAACCGCCAGCGTGGAGGTTGGTGAGGTCCGCCAGACTGAGACGGGTGCTTGGGTTGTATCTGGCAGGTTGCCTCCGAATGGCATCTGCCCTGAGTGCGGGACGCCCTCAAGGCAACGGCATGGTTGGAGGCGACGTCGGATCGAAGATTTTCCCGCTCAGGGCCAGGCGGTTTGGGTCGATCTCAGTGTTTGTCGATGGCGATGTTTGAACTCGGATTGCCGCCGCCGCACGTTCTCCGATCACGAGGTTGCGGTGGCTGCCCCTTATGCGCGCCGGACGTCTCGACAGGCGCAGCTCTTGGGCCATATGGCGCACGCCGCTGGCGGCAGCCCTGCTGAAAGGCTATTGCGGCGGCTGGGTATCCGGGTCAGCGACGATACCATTCTCCGGCAACTGCTGCGCGCGGCTCAAGTTTGTCCACCACGCGCGCGGATCATCGGGATCGATGATTGGAGTTGGCGGAAGTCGCAGACCTACGGGACGATCATCATCGACCTCGAGCGTCGTGCGGTGATTGATGTTCTCGAAGATCGTGATGTCGTCACATGCACCGATTGGCTGAGGCGTCATCCCGAAGTGGAGGTCATAAGCAGGGATCGCTGCGGTCTCTACGCCCAAGCCGCTCGACAAGGAGCGCCGCAGGCCGAACAGGTCGCCGATCGGTTTCATATCGTGCAGAACCTTCGCATGGCAATCGAGGAGCAAATGAACCTGCACGGTCGCGCAACTGGCAGGGCGTTGCTCTCCGACGCAGACAACATCAGCACGGCCAGAAACCTTCTGAAGTCACGTCTTGCGCACCGCAAGTCGCGGGAGGAGATATACAAGACAATTTGGGCACTTCGGCAGCAAGGGCTGACGTGCAGCGAGATCGGGCGGCGAACGGGGTTTCCCCGACGTAGCGTCGCGAAATGGCTGCAGTTCGAGACGCCACCGGACCGAAAGCGCGCCGCCCTCAAACGCTCCTCTGCGTGGTATTTTGAAGAGTACCTGAAGCAAAGCTGGGAAAACGGCATTCGAAGCGGCAATGCACTGCTCACCTTGATCCGAGAACGTGGATACGTGGGCAGCCTGTCAAATTTGCAGCGGCTCTTAGCCGGATGGCGCAGAGCCGAAAAACAAGAGCAAGAGGGACCCACCAAGGAGCCCCAGATCCTTGAACCGGTCCGGGACCCGGAAACGGGGCACGCGATATCCCCGGTCATCGCGGCCGCGCTTTGCATCAAGCCAAAAGGAAAACTCACCTTGGAACAGGCGAGAAAAGTCGAAGCTCTCAAGGCTGGCTCGCCTGCCTTCACAACGATGCGGCGCCTCGCCATGCGCTTCAAAGGCATCTTGCGTGGCCGTAAAGCAGACCCGCTTTCTGCCTGGATCGACGACGCGATCGAAACTGACCTTGCGCCTATCGTGCGGTTCGCCCGCACCTTAAACAGGGACATTGATGCGGTCAGCAATGCGATCGAAATGCAGTGGAGCAATGGTCAAGCCGAAGGCCAGATCAACCGACTGAAAACCTTGAAACGCGCAATGTACGGTCGAGCCGGCCCGAACTTGCTCAGGGCCCGAATGCTTCCTCTCCACCACACAAATTGAGGATGACCCGATTTAAGGGCTACGCGACACCAGGCCATCGAGTCAACGGCCCTGCGCTATGCAGGCCATGACGCGCTTCGGCGCGCCGGTTTGTCGGTCACCGACTGGGCACTTTTTGCAGAGCACATGAAGTGGATCGATGACGTCAACTCCACTCAAGATACGGACTTACAGTTTCCAATAATCGCAGATGCAGATCTCACAGTCTCGAAACTCTATGACATGATCCATCCGGAAGAGAGCAAAACCGAGGCAGTACGTTCTGTCTTCATCATCGACCCGGACAAAAAAATCCGCCTGACCATGACTTATCCTATGAACGTGGGACGCAACTTTGACGAAATCCTCCGGGTTATTGATGCCTTGCAGCTTGCGGACCGTGCGAGAATCGCAACGCCTGCTGACTGGAAGCCTGGCGATAAAGTCATCATTCCGCCGTCGATCGCGAACGAGGAAGCCAAGAAACTCTTTCCACAAGGCTGGGACGAAATCAGGTCTTATCTGCGCGTCACCACTGCAGAGTGAACTTGCCCCGCCTGGTCAAAAATGACCACAATGCCAACAGGTTCGCGCACTCGACCACTGGTCGGTTCTGCGTCCCGTTTCTGATCTCAATCAAGTCTGAACCGACGCGGATCGGTTAGATGTTTCAGGATTAAAAGGACGGGACACTCAAGGGTCTGTGCCAACTGGGTTGAAAGTGGAAAAATCACAATGGAACTAGCGCCTCTCAAGCAACTTTTCGATCCGGAATCAATTGCCGTGTTTGGCGCAAGTGAGTCGGGCAGAAGTGTCGGTTCAAGGGTCTTCGCCAATCTTCAGACAGGCGGCTTTGAGGGTCCTATTACTCCGATTAACCCCAAATACCAGACCGTCTGCGGCACAACATGCTTTCCCTCGATCCTTGACGTCGATCAGGATGTTGACCTTGCAGTTATCGCAACACCCGCGGTGACCGTGGCCGAAATTGTCCGGCAATGCGGCGAGGCCGGAACTCGCAACGCAATCATCCTGTCTGCTGGTTTTGGAGAGGCGGGAGATCAGGGCAAGGCACTGGAAAAAGAGGTGCTGGATGTGGCGCGTCGATACGGCATTCGGCTGCTCGGGCCGAACTGCGTCGGGTTGGTCCGACCTTGGTTGGGAATGAATGCGAGCTTTCTGAAATCGAGTACGCCGACGGGACGGTTGGCTCTGATCTCGCAGTCTGGCGCGCTTTGCTCGGCGATTTCAGACTGGGCAGGCCCGAACCATCTTGGTTTTTCGGCTGTCGTTTCGCTTGGCAACTCGGCCGACATTGGCTTTGGCGATGCCATTGACTTCCTTGCAAGCGATCCGAAGACCGACGCAATCCTGCTGTACGTCGAGGGTGTCCGGTCTGCGCGATCATTTATTAGCGCACTGCGTGCCGCGGCCCGGCTCAAACCGGTCATTGTGCTGAAATCGGGTCGACATACCTCAAGTTCGGCAGCAGCGCACACTCACACGGGCGCATTGATCGGATCGGATCAGGTTTTCGACGCTGCTCTGGAACGCGCAGGTGCGGTGCGCGCCACAACCTTCGGACAGCTATTTGCGGCGGCCGAGATACTGGCCGCGAACCGGCGCAGCAAGGGCAACCGGCTTGGGATCATAACCAATGGCGGCGGTGCCGGAGTATTGGCCGCTGACCGGGCCGGTGATCTGGAACTCGACCTTGCCGCCCCTTCGGAGCAAACGATCAAGACGCTTGACACAGTACTCGCGCCGTTCTGGTCCCGCGCGAACCCAATTGATATTCTGGGCGATGCAACGCCCAGCCAATACGCCGCCGCCGTAACTGCTTGTCTTGATGATAAGAGTTTTGACGGAATTCTGGTGATGTTGACCCCCCAAGCAA
>JBBKXP010000007.1:0-14615 GCA_037969545.1 Paracoccaceae bacterium
CAAAGCGCCGCCAGCGCTGTTCCGGGCGACCGCCGCCGCCGCGGCCGTCCGGGGCAGTGGACGACAGCCATGTTGAAAATTTCGGCTGCCCGACACCGACCCGGCGCCGCAAACGCCAATACCGATCGCGTTCGGCGATGGTTTCGTAAAGTGCTGCAAGGCGTGAAAACGGATTTCTGACGCAGGTGATCCGGGTGTAGTTGCGAAACGGCAGTCCCAGCGCATCAAATGCCTTTTCGGCTTCGACGGGTGGCATATGTGGATAAAAGGGGCGGTCGCGCGTGCGGCGGTGGTAGGGCACGATCGGTGCCTCGCTCCACGGTGCAAAGAGGGCGCGCAACGGACGCGACCCGGTGTGCGGGCAGGCAAAAAAGATGAACTGGCGGCTGTGGCAAATTATCATGGAGAGCGGTGTAGCGACCAGCGGTTAAAGAACCTTGTCAGACCCCATAGAATTTTCGATACCAATCCACAAAGGCCTGCACCCCTGTCTGAAGTGAGGTCCGGGGCACGTAGCCGGTGAGCGCGTTCAGCAATGTCCCATCAGCCCAAGTAGCGGGAACGTCGCCGGGTTGCATGTCCATCATCTGCATTTCGGCCTTGCGCCCGGTCGCGGTTTCGATCGCGGCAACGAAATCAAGCAGCCGCACCGGTGCAGAGTTTCCAATATTGACGATCCGAAAGGGTGCGATAGCCGACAAGCTGTCATTTTCAACCGGCGGGCCCTGCCCCGGCACGACGTCGACAAGCAGCCGGATGCCCTGCACCAGATCGTCGACATAGGTAAAGTCACGCTCCATCTGGCCATGATTGTAGATGGCGACGGGTTCGCCTGCGAGAATTGCCCTTGTGAACTTGAAAAGCGCCATGTCGGGCCGGCCCCAGGGTCCGTAGACGGTAAAGAAGCGAAACATCGTTGTCGGAATGCCGTAGAGGTGGGCATAGGAATGCGCCATCGCCTCGGTTGCCTTCTTGGTTGCCGCGTAGAACGACATCTGGGTGTCGGCCTTGTCGGTCTCGGCGTAGGGCATCGCGATATTGGCGCCATAGACCGAACTGGTCGAGGCGATCAACAGATGCGTGCAGGGCGTGGCGCGCACCGCCTCGAGAAGGTTGAAGGTGCCGAGGATGTTCGCGTCAAGGTAAGAGCGCGGGGCCTCGATCGAATGGCGCACCCCGGCTTGGGCGGCAAGGTGAACGATGACCTCGGGACGCTCTGCAGCACAGAGCCTTGCAAGAACGCCTTCGGTTTCAAGGCGGTCTTTGATCGCCCGAAACCGTGTCGATTTCTGCAGGTTGGCCTGTCGGCGCAGTTTCAGATCCACATCGTAGTAGTCAGTCAGGGCGTCAAAACCGATGACCTCGAATCCGTCGGCAAGCAGTCGTTCGCAAAGGTGGTAGCCGATGAAGCCGGCGGAACCGGTCACAAGGATCCTGGGCACGGTGTTATCCCTTTGCTTCTGGTCCGGTGAATGGGGAAGGCTGACGACATCTACGTTTGACAGCAATAGTTTTGTCGGGTCAACCGTGTCAAACTGCTGCCAGACTTGATAGGTAGACGTGTTTTAACAGACGAAAGAGGGCAAAGTGATTACACCGATAATTATGGCGGGCGGGTCCGGAACGCGGCTATGGCCGCTGTCCCGCAAGAGTTTTCCCAAGCAGTTTGCCGATTTCGGCGGTGGCCACAGCCTGTTCCAAAATACCGCGCTGCGGCTGACGGGTGGGTCGCTGGCGCGCCCGATCATCATGACGTCCGAGGCATTCCGTTTCATCGTCACCGAGCAGTTGGGCGCGATCGGGGTGCTGGCCGAGCAGATCTTTATCGAGCCCGAAGGGCGTGATACCGCGCCGGCGATCCTGCTGGCGGCGCTGGCATTGGAAAAGTCAGACCCCGATAGCCTGATGCTGGTTGCGCCGTCAGATCACGCGATCCCTGACGATGCGTTGTTCCGGGCTGCCGTTGCGGCTGCCGCTGATGCCGCAGCGTCGGGGATGATCGTGACCTTCGGGATCACGCCGGACCGCCCCGAGACCGGCTATGGTTATCTGGAACTGGCGGGAAAGCCCGATGCAGGGGCGGTGGCGCCGTTGGTCCGCTTTGTCGAAAAGCCGGTGCGCGCCAAGGCCGAGGAAATGCTGGCGACGGGCCATTATCTGTGGAACGCCGGGATATTCCTGTTCAGTGTCAAGACCATCATCGCCGCCTTCCACACCCATGCGTCGCAACTGATCGATCCGGTGCGCCAGGCGCTGGACGCCGCCAGCCGCGATCTGGGGTTCACCCGGCTGGACGCCGCAGCCTGGGCCGGTGCCGACAAGATTTCAATTGATTACGCGATCATGGAAAAGGCGACCGGGCTGGGCGTCATGCCGTTCCCCGCCGCCTGGACCGATCTGGGCGACTGGGAGGCGGTGCGCTGGACCGGGGCCGATCAGCGCGGTGTGACGACCTCTGGCGGCGCGACGGCCATTGATTGCGACGACAGCCTGCTTTGGTCGGCGGCCGAGGGGCAGGAACTGATCGGCCTGGGCCTGTCGAACATCATCGCAGTGGCGATGAACGATGCGGTGCTGGTGGCCGACCGCAGCCGGTCGCAGGACGTCAAGCAGGTTGTCGAGGTGCTGCGCCAGCGCGGTGCCCCGCAGGCCGAGAATTTCACCCGCGATCACCGCCCCTGGGGCTGGTTCGAAAGCCTTGTCGTGGGGCCGCGGTTTCAGGTCAAGCGGATCGTCGTGCATCCGGCGGGCAAGCTGAGCCTGCAAAGCCATGTCCACCGCGCCGAACACTGGATCGTCGTCGCTGGCACGGCCCGGGTGACGGTGGACGACACGGTGACGCTGATCTACGAAAACCAGTCGATCTATGTGCCGCAGGGGTCGGTGCACCGGATGGAAAACCCCGGCAAGGTGCCGCTGACCCTGATCGAGGTGCAGACGGGCAGTTATCTGGGCGAAGACGACATCGAACGCTATGAGGATGTTTACAAGCGCGGCTAGCGCGGTTCAGGTTTCATCGGATCGGCAATCGCCGCCTAGTCTGTCAGATCGAGCGCCGGCCGCCCGATCGACACGTAGACGCTGAAACCGGCCTTGCGGGCGTCCTTGTTGGAATAGACGTTGCGCAGGTCGGCCATGTGCGGGGTCGCCATGTGTTTGGCGATCTTGCTCAGATCAAGGGCGCGAAATTCGTTCCATTCGGTCAGTAGCACCAGCAGGTCGGCGTTGCGCGCCGCCTTGTAGGCGTCAGCGGCCCAGATCACGCCGGGCAGCAGTGCCTCGCCCTCTTGACGTCCCTGGGGATCGGTGACGCGGACCTTGGCGCCGCCGCCGACAAGCGCCGGAATGATCGTCAGGGCGGGGGCATCGCGCATGTCGTCGGTGTTTGGCTTGAACGTGACTCCCAGAACCGCGATCACCTTGCCGTTGAAGGATCCGCCGCAAAGGTCGAGCAGTTTGTCGATCATCCGGTGCTTGATCTCTTCGTTCACCCGAATCACCGTTTCGGTGATCTGCATCGGGACTGCGTTTTCCTGCCCGATACGGGCCAGAGCGCGGGTATCCTTGGGAAAGCACGAGCCGCCGTAGCCGGGTCCGGCATGCAGGAACTTGTTGCCGATGCGGCCATCAAGGCCGATGCCGCGTGCCACCTCCTTGACATCGGCGCCGGTCTTTTCGCACAGCGCCGCGATTTCGTTTATAAAGGTGATCTTGATCGCCAGAAACGCGTTGGCGGCGTATTTTATCATTTCGGCGCTTTCCAGATCGGTGGTCACGATCGGAAAATCGCGCAGGAACAGGGGTCGATAGATTTCGGCCATGACATCGGCGGCCTTTTTGGTTTGAACGCCGACAATGATCCGGTCGGGGCGCATGAAGTCGTCGATGGCAGCCCCTTCGCGCAGGAATTCAGGGTTGGACGCGACGTCGAAATCGAGGTCGGGGTTGGCCTTGTGGATCACCTGTTTGACCTTGCGGTTGGTTCCGACCGGCACCGTCGATTTTGTGATGATGACGATGTAATCCTTGGCGAGGCGCGCAATCTCCTCGGCCGCTGCCATCACGTAGGTCAGATCGGCATGACCATCGCCGCGCCGTGTCGGGGTGCCGACGGCGATGAATACAGCTTGGGCGCCATCAAGCGCGGTCGGCAAGTCCAGCGTAAATGATAGACGCCCGGCCGCGACATTCTTGGCCATCAGATCCTCGAGTCCCGGTTCGAAGATCGGGATTTCGCCCTTTTCGAGTCTGGCAATTTTTGCCGGATCCTTATCGACGCAGATCACATCATGGCCAAAGTCGGAAAAGCAGACGCCTGACACGAGGCCGACATAGCCGGATCCTATGACTGCGATTTTCATGGTTCACCCTTTGACTTTTTGATCTTTTGTCACGGTGTGGCGGCAAGGCGGCGGTTCTGTCAACGGGTGATCGCGGGTTAGCAATTCAGGTGGTGCAGCACCGTTCAAGGATGTTTCGCAGGACATGACCGGTTTCAATCGGCCGTTCAGCCGAGGTTCTCCCGGGTTCCCAGATCGGCCCTGCCCGCAGGCCGTGATGCGTCTACCAGTTGGCTTTGGCGCGCGCAGTGGTCCAAGCCCAGCTGCTGGCGCACATGTCGGCCAGATCGCGTTTGGCGCGAAAACCCAGCACCTTTTCGGCCAGTTCGGTGCCGGCCCAGAAGGCGTCGATGTCACCTGGCCGACGGGGTTTGATCACATAGGGCACGCTGCGCCCGGATGCGGCCTCGTAGGCACGGACCAGTTCCAGCACGGAATAGCCCCGCCCGGCGCCAAGGTTCACCGTGTGGCTGGCGCCACTGTCCAGCAGGACGTTCAGCGATTGCACGTGGCCTTCGGCCAGATCGCAGACGTGGATATAGTCGCGCACGCCGGTGCCGTCGGGGGTGTCGTAGTCATCGCCAAAGACGTTCAACGCCGGGGCGTCGCCGATGGCCACGGCGGCGACGTAGGGCATCAGGTTGGAGGGTACTCCGTTGGGGTCTTCGCCGATCAGGCCCGAGGGATGCGCGCCGACCGGATTGAAATATCGCAGGATGCCAATGGCCCAGCGCGGGTCCGCCGTCGCCAGCTGTTCGCAAATCTGTTCGCCGACGAGTTTGGTGAACCCGTAGGTATTGGCGAAACTGCGGGTCATGCCTTCGGTAAAGGGCAGCACCTTTGGGTCGCCGTACACCGTGGCCGAGGATGAAAAGACGATCCGGGTGACCCCGTGCGCCTGCATGGCCGCCAGCAATCGGGTCAGTCCGCCGATGTTGGTGTCGATGTAGCCCAGCGGGTCTGTCATCGATTCGGCTACTGATTTTTTCGCCGCCAGATGGATCACGCCGTCGATCGGGTCGCGCGCAAAGGTCTGATCCAGAAACTCTGGGTCCATGATATTGCCCTGCGCCAGAGCGATCTGCCCCTTGCCGGTGATCATCGCCAGCCGGTCCAGGACCGAAGGTTTGGCGTTGGAAAAATCGTCGAGGATCGTCACCCGGTGCCCGGCGTCGATCAGCGCTGCCGCGCAGTGCGATCCGATAAAACCGGCGCCGCCAGTCAGAAGGATGTGCTTGGTCATCTGGGCCAGTCCGTTGTTCGGGCAGACCTTATGGCCGCCTTGGATGTGCTGCAACTGCGAACCGGGCCGGTCAGCCGCCGCGCTTTTGGCCCATCATCGCCAGCCGGATCAGGGCCCGTTCAATCAGGGCATGGCGCGGTATTTCGGCGGCGGATCGCAGTTGCAGGTCGGTGTCAGTCAGCACGCCGAGTGCCCGTTCCAGTCGGTTGCGCCCCCAGTTTTCCGCTTGCCGCACGATTGCGTCGCGTCTGGGGCCAAATGCCGGTGGCCACAGCCGGCCTGCCCCCGCTGCAGGTCCGCCGGGATCGGATGCGGCGCTGTGCAGGGTGCGGAAATGCCGGGTGGCGCCAATGCACAGGGTCACTGGCGTCACCCCCTGCGCGTAGATCCGGCGCAGTACCGGGCCCAGTTCACCCGTCCGCCCCTCGGCGACGATACCCAGCACATCGTCCAGATCGGCCCCGGTCGATTGCGGGGCGCAGGCGTCGATATCGGGCGGGGTCAGCGGCGAGGGGTCGCCGTGTTTATAGAGGCCCAGCTTTTCCACGGTCTGGCGGAAATCGCCGGGTTCCAGTTGTCGCGACAGGGTGGTGAGCGCGCCCATCGCGTCTGGCCCGATATCGGTCAGCCCGGCGGCATTCAGCGCGGCGATGATTTCGTCGCGCCCCGGCGGATCGTCATACAGCCCCAGCGACCGGGTCGATCTGTGCACCTCGAACAGTTTGCGCAACGCGGATTTGGCGGCCAGACCGCCAGCGGTGACGATGATCTGCGCGTCGCCGGTCTGCCAGTCGGCGAGCGCATCAGTGATCACCTTGGCCACAGTCTCGGTCGCATCCTCGACAAAGGTGACGCGGGGGCCGGGAAAAAAGCCCTGCGCCTTGATCGCGTCGTTCAGCAGGGCGGGATCCTTGCGCAGGTCGGCGGCATTGATCCGGGTCAGGCGCATCTCGGTTTCGCCCGCGGGCCCTACAAGTGCGGCAATCACCTGCTGGCGGGCACTGGCCACGCGCATCGGATCGGCACCGTAGATCAGCATTCCGGCGCTTTTCGGGTCGGGTTCGCGCAAATAGCCGGGGGCGTCGCGGGTGGCGAGTTTCATAAGGTCGGGCTGGCCGCGAACAGCTGCGTCACGATCAGATCGGCCAGCGATGTCATCAACCGGGCGCGGGCATCTTCGCGGGCGGTGCGGGTGGCCACGGTGCTGCCGGTGTTGGAGTAGCCGGTGAATGTGCTGACCTCGCCGTTGGCGCGGATGGTGCCCTGGCGGTCGGTCAGGGTCCAGTCAGCGGTCCCCGGCAGGCTGATCCGGGTGGATGTGTTGGTGCTGTCGATCGCCCCCGCGGCCTCGGTCACTGTCAGCGTCACAGCCAGCACGTAGGTCGCGCCGCCGGTTCGCCCCAGCCGGTCCTGTAACCGCTTGCCAAGATTGAAGCCATCAACCGTTTCGGGCACCTGATAGGCGATTGTGCCGCGCAGCACGTTGCCGGCGCCGCCTGTCCCGTAGACCGGGACATAGCCACAGCCCGCCAGCATCAGCACGGCGACAAGGGCGGATCGCCGCGTCAGGGCGGTTGTTTCACATGACCACATTGACGATCCTGCCGGGGACGACGATCAGTTTCTTCGGTGCTGCCCCGTTCAGCGCCTTGATCACAGCCTCGTCCGCCAGCGCGAGTTTTTCAACCTCTGCCTTGGGCATGTCCACAGGAACGGCGATTTCCGACCGGCGCTTGCCGTTGATCTGGATCGGCAGGGTGATCGTGTCCTCGGTCAGCATGGCCGGGTCGGCGACAGGCCAGGGGGCGTTGGCGATCAGGCCGCTGCCGCCCAGCATTTCCCAGATTTCCTCGGCCAGATGCGGGGTCATGGGGGACATGAGTTGCGCCAGAGCTTTCGCCGCCTGTTTCTTGGCCGCGCCACCGGCGTCGGATTTCGCCAGGATGCTGGTGAAGGCGTAAAGTTTGGCAATCGCGGCGTTGAAGCCGAAGGATTCGATGCCCAGCGTGACCTCGTGGATGGTCTTGTGCATGGCGCGGATCAGGTCGGCGTCGCCGGCCCCGGTGGCATCGTCCAGCATGGCGATGTCGGCGGCGATCCGGTGGACGCGGGCGATGTGTTTGCTGGTCGCCTCGGCACCGGCGGCGCTCCATTCCACGTCGCGTTCCGGCGGGCTGTCGGACAGGACGAACCAGCGGGCGGTGTCGGCGCCGAATTGCGCGATGATCGCGTCGGGGTCGACGACATTCTTTTTCGACTTGGACATCTTGGCCGAAGGGATCACCGTCACCGCCGTCCCATCCGCCAGTTTGCCGTTCGCTACGTCCTGCGGCAAATGATAGACGGGGCGGTCATTTGCATCGCGGGTCATGTAGATTTCGTGCGTCACCATGCCTTGGGTGAACAGCGCGTTGAATGGCTCGATCGCCTTTTCGGGCAGGTGGCCGGTGATCTGCATCGCGCGGGCAAAGAAGCGGGAATAGAGCAGGTGTGCAGGATCGCGTGTTCGATGCCGCCGACATACTGGTCGACGTTCATCCAGTAGGCGGCATCGTCGATCACTGTCGGTGTCGCTGCGTGCGGCGCAGTGAAGCGGACGAAGTACCACGACGAATCAACGAAGGTGTCCATCGTGTCGGTTTCGCGCTGGGCCTGGCCGCCGCACGTCGGGCAGGTGCAGTCGCGCCACGTCGGGTGACGGTCCAAAGGGTTGCCCGGCACGTCGAATGTGACGTCATAGGGCAGCTCGACGGGCAGGTTTTCGCGGGCCTCGGGGACCACGCCGCAGTCGGGGCAATGCACCACCGGGATCGGGCAGCCCCAATAGCGTTGCCGTGACAGGCCCCAGTCGCGCAGGCGGTATTTGGTGACGCCGCCGCCAACCCCGTTCGCCTCGCAAAAGGCAATCGCGGCCTCGATGGCGGCGTTGCCGGTCTGCATTGTCTCGCCTGCGAAGCCCTTCACATAGGCGACGGTTTCGGTTTTCGCGGGCACGTAGGCCTCGGTCAGATCCGGGTCGCTGTCCGGGCTGGGCAGATAGGTCGGGATGATCGGCAGGCTGTATCTGGTGGCAAAGTCGAAATCGCGCTGGTCGTGCGCCGGGCAGCCAAAGATCGCGCCGGTGCCGTAGTCCATCAACACGAAGTTGGCGATGTAGACGGGCAGTTCCCAAGCCGTATCGAAGGGATGACGCACCCGCAGGCCGGTGTCAAAGCCGCGCTTTTCGGCTTTTTCCAAGGCTTCTTCGGTGGTGCCGCCCTTGCGACAATCGGCGATGAAGGCGGCGATGGCGGGGTCGTCATCCTCGAGGTGTCTTGCCAGCGGATGATCGGGTGAGATGGCCACGAACGACGCACCGAGCAGGGTGTCAGGGCGGGTCGTGTAAACCTCGATCCGGTCGTGACCTTCGGCGTTGTCCACCAGCGAAAAGGCGAATTGCAGGCCACGCGATTTGCCGATCCAGTTGGATTGCATCAGCTTGACCTTGGCGGGCCAGTTGTCCAATCCGTCCAGCGCCGACAGCAATTCTTCGGAATAGTCGCTGATCCGAAAAAACCATTGGGTCAGTTCGCGCCGTTCCACATCGGCACCCGACCGCCAGCCCTTGCCGTCGATCACCTGTTCGTTGGCCAGCACGGTCATGTCGACCGGATCCCAGTTGACGACGGCCTTCTTGCGATAAATCAGACCCTTTTTGAGGAAGTCGAGGAACAGCGCCTGTTGCTGGCCGTAATATTCCGGGTCGCAGGTGGCAAATTCGCGGGTCCAGTCGAACGACAGTCCGAGGGGCGCAAACTGCGCCTTCATCTGGGCGATATTGCCGTAGGTGTAGTCCGGTGGGTGGACGCCGGTGGTCATCGCGGCATTTTCGGCGGGCATCCCGAAGGCGTCCCAGCCCATCGGGTGCAGCACGGCATGGCCGGTCGCCAGCTTGTAGCGCGCGATCACGTCGCCCAACGCGTAGTTGCGCACGTGGCCCATGTGGATGCGTCCCGAAGGGTAGGGGAACATTTCCAGCACGTAATACTTGGGTTTGTCAGCATTGCGGGTCGCCACAAAGGTCTGGGCGTCGTCCCATGCGGCCTGCCATTTGGCTTCGATATCCTTGGCCGAATAGGGGGTCATGACGGGGCGGTCCTTTGGCATGAAAACGCCGGGCTTTGCTGGCCCGGCGGTTATATCGGCACGATTGCGCGGGCGCTAGAGCGGTTCAGGTTTCATCGGAATCCGAATTCGCTGCCTCTGGCACCGCTCGAACGCGATTTCCGATCCGACTGTTTCCAAGAAAACCTGAACCGCTTTAGAGAGTGGCGTCGCCAATCCGCAACTGGCGGGCGCGGCCGAGAATGGCGTCTTCGATGGCGCGCTGGGTTTCGGGGCTGACCGGGCCGCCCTGCGACTGGACAGCGACATTGAGGGAGCGGGCATCAAGCGCCGGATCGCTGATCAGAACGGTCGCACGGTAGGCGCGTCCACCGCCCGGCGGGGTGCCAAGGCCAAATACGATGACGCCGGTGAAGGGATCGACGCTTTGGATCGGCAGGAACGACAGGACGTCGATGGATGCGGCCCAGAGATAGCGGTTGACGGCGACATTTTCGGCGCCGCGGGTGCGGGCGGCCTGTCGGGTGGCTGCGGTGTTGGGGCGTCCGCCGCCGCCGGAAATTCCAAGGCTGCCGATGCTGCCGAACGGGTTGGACCCAACGCTGCCGCTGCCAGACCCGTTACAACCGGCCAGTGCCAGTGCCAGCCCTGCGGCCAGCGTCCTGCGCGTGATGCGTGAAACTGCTGTCAAACCCTTGCCCCCGTCGTACGTCCCTTGGGATCGGACTGTTGACAAGATGTGTAACGAAGCCGCAGCGCGGTCACAAGTGTTATGGATCGGCACCCCGATCCGCCACAAAAAGAAAGAGCGGCCCCGAAGGACCGCTCTGACTTGTTTCGTTGCAGTTGGATCAGAACTCGAAGGAGACTTCGACCGTGGTGCCGACCTGATAGTCGTTGGTACCAATGTCGTCATCATCGGGGGCTTCGTCACCGCCATCGTCGGCGTAGCTGATCTGCAGCGACGCACCGCCACCAAGCGACAGTTCACCGGCGACGTAGTAGTTGTCTGCGGTGCCTGATTCGGTGAGGTAGCCTGCATAGACGATCAGGCCGTTGCCGACATCATAGGAACCTTCCAGGCCGACCTTTTCGGTGCCCTGGTCGTCCTGGTAGTCCAGCGTGACAGCGAACGGGCCGTTGGCATAGGCTGCGTTGATGCCCCAGTTGTCGCCGGCTGCCGCCGATTCATCGACGTAGTAGGCGGTCAGGGTGACAGGGCCAACAGGATAGGCGACCCGCAGACCGGTCGAATGCTCGGACACACCGGCAAGGTCTTCGCTTTGCGAGTAGGCCAGGGTCACGTCGGCACCTACGAAGGAGCCGCCAACCGAAACACCGAAGATTTCGTTCGGGTTGAAGTCGCCGTTGCTCCGGCTGTTGATGTCCAGGAAGATAGAAGCTTTTTCCTGATAGGCGAGAGCAAACGAGAACTGGCCGACATCACCGGCCACACCGATCGACAGTTGATTCAGGTCATCAAGCTGGTTTACACCACTGAACGCGAAGGTGCCGCCACCATCGGCAACACCAGCCGCAATCTGTGCGTCGGAAAGCCCGGCGGGCTCGACAATGTAGGACACAGAGGCCGAGATGCCGCTGTACGTGATGTCGCCACGCAGTACCGTCTCGCCATCGGTTTCAGAGAAACCATCGGTTTCCATGTCGCCGGCCGAGGACCAGTGGGTTTGGGCCGCTTGCAAGGTGTCGCCGTAGTACAGCGAGGCCATTTCGGAGGTGACGTACAGCACGTAGTCACCAGCCGAAAGATCCTCACCGAGGTTGTCGTCGGCAATGTCAAAGTTGAAGGTCGCGCCGGCGGTCAGGCCGTTGTCGAGTTCCTGGCTGAACGTCACGGCGATGTTGGCATCCCAGTAGAAGCCCTCGCTGTCGGACGATACAGTCGTCGTTGTTGTCGTGGTGGTGGCCGCACCAGCGGTCGACGTGGTGAACCCGGTGACAGTGACGGTGCTGGTCCGCGGCGTGATCAGTTCATCGTTGTAGCCCAGAGTGGCAGAACCGCTCCAGGTGATTTCGGCCGACGCAGCGCCTGCAAAGGCGACCAGTGCGGTCGAAGTGAGGAGGATGCTTTTCATGGTTATTCCCTCGTGTTTGCATTCCCAAGAATGCCAGATTGACTAGCATTGACCCTGTCTTTGCGCGTATCACCCCGAACACTCAAGTAAATTGCCCGCCGCCGGGGTCGCTGCCACAGAAATGATGCAACATGGCCACACAGGTGTGTCCGTTGTTTGTGGCATGACAGTGTGGGCCCGGGACGCTATGGCGGTGATGATGGCCCACGCGCCAAGGATTGCAGGAGCCTGCCGATGTCGCTGTCAGATATCCAAGCCCGGGTCGATGCCGCAGCAGTGGCGTCGGGACGCACGGCAGCCGACATTACGCTGATCGCCGTTTCCAAGGTGCAGCCCGATGCGCGGGTGCGGGCGATTCTGGATCAGGGTCAGCGGGTCTTTGGCGAAAACCGGGTGCAGGAGGCGGCCGGCAAGTGGCCGGGGTTTCGCGAGTCCTTTGACGGGATCATGCTGCACCTGATCGGCCCGCTGCAGACCAACAAGGCGCGTGTGGCGATGGAACTGGCGCAGGTCATCCATACCCTTGACCGCCCCAAGCTGGCGACGACCATTGCCCGGTTGGCGGCCGAAATGGGCCAGTGCCCGGATCTGTTCGTGCAGGTCAATAGTGGCGATGAAGCGCAAAAGGCCGGGGTTGCGGCTGGCGATGTCGACAGTTTTGTGGCCGACTGTCGCGGCTTGGATCTGCCGGTGGTCGGACTGATGTGCCTTCCGCCCGTCGATGCCGACCCGGCGCCGCATTTCAGCGCCCTTGCCGGGATGGCGGCGCGCAACGGGCTGACCGGGTTGTCGATGGGGATGAGCGCCGATTTCGAAACCGCGATTGCGCTGGGTGCCACGCATGTCCGGGTCGGATCGGCGATCTTTGGTGCGCGGGAGATGGGTTGAAAACCCGCCCTACGGGATCACCTGACGCGGCAGAGCCATTGTAGAGCGCCGACCCTCCGGGGGGAGTTGTTACGGTGACGTGAAACCGGGGCCGACGATCAGCCGGGTGCCGGGTTTGATCCGCGCCGCGATCCAACGCAGATCGCGCCGCCGCAGCGCGACACAGCCCGCTGTCGGGTATCCGGGCCGCCGCCACTGATGAATGAAGATCGCCGAGCCGCGCCCCGGCAAGGCGTCGGGCCAGTTCCAGTCGGTCAGCAGGATCAGGTCATACAGCGGGTCGGCGCGGCGCAGGGTCTCGTGGCTGTAGGCATGGGGGTGGCGCACGAGGTGATTGTAGCGGCTGTCGCGCGGGTCGTCCGACCAGAGGTCGCCGGGCCGGATCGGTTCGGCCCAATCGGCAGGCGGGCCGATCCTGTCGGGCCGGAACAGGATGCCGGTTATCTGGTGATTGCCGCGCGGTGTCGCCCCGTCGCCTTCGGTTTTGGTCGCGGTCAGGCCGCCCCGTCCGATAGTGCAGGGAAACCGGCCCCCGATGAACCGCAGGTGACCCGGCATCAGAACCAGATCGTGTGGCGTCACCCCCGCGCCGCGCCGCGTGGCAGTTTGGTGATGCCGAAGGCCTTGCGTGCTGTCACCAGCCGCAAGTCGTTCGGATCCATCCCCATGCTGAGGATCGTTTTGGCATCGTATCGCTCGCGCGCGATGCCGGGATCGGGTGGCGTACCCAGCAGCCGGTCGATCCAGCCCATCCCGAAACTGACGTGAAAGGTGGCGTGATGGTCCTGAAAGTGGTGTGCCAGATGGCTGCGCGTCACCCGCTGGCCAAACCAGCCCTTGGGGATGCCGAGATGCGCCAGGGTGTGACAGTATTCATAAAACGCGAATGCCCCGACCGAGCCGACAAAAATCGCCGTGCTGGCGAAAAGCGCGGCGGTGGAAAGTCCGACAAAGGGCCAGAGGACGAGGATGTGCAGCCCCGCCGACATCAGGCCAAAGCGCACCGGATACCAGTGATCGTTGCCGGTAAAGAATTCCGGGTCGCCGGGGAATTCGTGATGCCCGATGTGGCTGCGATAAAGCGCGTTGAACGGGCTTTGTTCAGTCGGCGGTTGGCGGTGCATCAGGAACCGGTGCAGCGCGTATTCGACGAAGAACTGCATCACCACGCCACAGCCGATGGCCAGCGGCATCCAGGGGGCGGGCCAGACAGCCATGGCGACCAGTCCGGTGGCAAAGAAGGGCGCCAGCCGGTGCAGGCTGCCCATGTTGGCAAGGATACGCAGGGTGGGGAACATCGGGGACCTCGGGCAATGGCGTCACGGGTGAGAATGTGCGCCCATGCCGCCGGTTTCAACGAAAACGTCGGGTTCTGTCAGAGAAGATGCCCGGATTTCGCCGCCTTGGTCGCCAGATAGGCGTGGTTGTGCCGATTCTCGCCGACCTTCAGCGGCACCCGTTCGGTCACGGTCAGCCCGCAGTCCTGCATCCGCGCCACCTTGGCCGGGTTGTTGGTCAGCAGGCGCACAGCGCTGAACCCCATCCGTTTGAGGATTTCGGCGCCGATCCGAAAGTCGCGCTCGTCGTCCTCGAACCCCAGCCGGTGATTGGCCTCGACCGTGTCGAACCCCTGATCCTGCAGGCTGTAGGCGCGCATCTTGTTGGCGAGGCCAATGCCGCGCCCCTCCTGATTGAGGTAAAGCAGCACGCCCGCGCCTTCGGCCCCCATCTGCGCCAGTGCGCCGCGCAGTTGCGGGCCGCAGTCGCATTTCAGGCTACCCAGCAGGTCGCCGGTAAAACAGGCCGAATGCAGCCGCGTCAGCACAGGGGCATCGCGCGGCGGGCGGCCGATCTCGACGGCATAGTGTTCTTCGGCGCCGTCATCGGGGCGAAAGATGTGCAGCCGGCCGGCCTCGGACACGTCCAGCGGCAGGCGGGCCGAGA
>JBBKXP010000008.1:0-16340 GCA_037969545.1 Paracoccaceae bacterium
AACCGCAGCAGGACGTGCAGGTTATACTGCACCTCGTCGGCCTCGGTGCGAATGAACCCATTCGTCACCCGGTTGACCGTGGCATAAAACGCGTCTTCGGACCCGATCCCGAAATCACCGAAAATGTCGCGCATCCGCCCGTAAAGCCAGCCGGTAAAGGCGCGCGACCGCCCGATCTGGTTCTCGTAAATCCGGCTTTGGCTTTCATGTACGCCCATCGACACGCCGGCACCAAGCGGGGTCAACAGGTATCCGGCATCAATCGCCTGTTCATAGGCGGCATGGCCGACCTCATGGATCGTCGAATAGAAACAGTTGAACGGATCGCTCGGGTTGGTGCGCGTCGTGATCCGTACGTCAAGCCCGGAACCGCTCGAGAATGGATGCACGGCCTTGTCGATCCGCCCGTTCTGCAGATCGTATCCGAAGGTCAGTGCCAGTTCGGATGAGAGCCTCAGCTGCCCCGCCTCATCGAACTCGCCGCGCAACGCCGCCGTGGCCGGGGCGTCCAGCAAAGCTGCCCGCAGCGTGACCAGACGCGGGTGCAACGCCGAAAACATCGCCGCAAGGTCGGCCGATTTGCTGCCCGGTTCGTAGTCGTCGTGCAAAGCGTCATAAAGATCGCCGTCACGAGCAAGACACGCCGCCTCTTCCCGTCGCAGTTCGACCACTTGCGCCAGCGCCGGCAAGAACGCCCCGATATTCTCATCGGTCCGCGCCTGCGCCCAGATCCGGTGCGCCAACGACGTTGTCCGCGCCAGTTCCGACGCCAGCCGTGCGGGCACCTTCTGGGTCCGCTCGTAAGACCGGCGGATGTGACGCATGTTAGCGACTGCAACCTCGTCCTCGGGCACCGCCCGCTCCAGCCAGTCGCCAATCCGCGGATCGACCCGGCGGGCGTGCAGGACATTGGCCATCGCCGCATGTTCCTCGGCCCGTTGTGGCGTCGCGCCGTCGGGCATCATGGTTTCCTGATCCCAGCCGAGCCGACCGGCGACCTGAGTCAATGCCTCGGTTTCGCGCTGAAAAATCATCAGATCGGCATAAGCTGTCATGCGCGCGCGCCCCGGATGGATTGGGGGATGGGATAACGGGCCAGGAACCGGCCCCGGACAATCAGCACCCAGAGGACGACCGCGCCCAACTGGTGCGCGATCGCAATCGGCAGTGGCGCGCCATACAAAACCGTAAAAATGCCCAACGTCATCTGCACCAGCAACATCGCCATGACGGCATTGAACGCGAACCGCGTCGCCCCGTTTGCCGACTGCCGCGCCCTCGCCCAAACGACGACGCCATAGACGATCAGCAGATAGCCCGACATCCGGTGGATGAACTGGACCAGCCCCGCATCCTCGAAGAAATTGCGCCAGAGCGGTGTGATCGTGAACGGATCAGGCGGGAAAAATCCGTCGCCCATCAGCGGCCAAGTGGGAAAGGCGCGACCAGCATCGATCCCGGCGACCAATGCGCCCAGCAACACTTGCAGAAACACAAAAACCGTCAGGCCTGTGGCCATGCCCAGCAACCGCGCATCGCCCACACGCCGGGCCTGCATCAGATCGCCATCGCGCCGTCCAAGGCTGAAGACATACCACGCGATCACGCCCAGAATGGCAAAAGCCATGCCCAGATGGGCGGCAAGCCGGTAACTGGCGACATCCAGCATCCCCGACCGCAGGCCGGAACTGACCATCCACCAACCGACGGCGCCCTGCACCCCGATCAGGAGGCCGACAAACAGCAATCGGCGGGTCCAACCGGTGGAAAGTTTGCCAAGGGCCCAGAACGCGGCAAACCCGACCGCCCAGACCAGACCGATCGTGCGGCCAAGCTGGCGATGGCCCCACTCCCACCAGAATATGTATTGGAAATCGGCCAGCGTCATCGCGCTGTTCTGGTTCTGAAACTCGGGGGTCGCCTGATAGGCGTTGAATGCGGTCTGCCAGTCGGCTTCGTTCAACGGCGGGATAGCACCCGCAATCGGCGCCCATTCGGTGATCGAGAGGCCCGAATCAGTCAGCCGGGTCATACCGCCGACGGCGATGATCAATACCACCAGCGCGAACAGCACCATCAGCCAGACACGCACCCCGCCCCGCGATCCCTTGGCGCGGTCGATGCTGCCGGGAGCAACGACACGGGCCTTCGGCGTCGCGCCGACATCCTCGAAAATACTGCGGGGTTTCTGGGCCATGATCGCCTCCGGGGTGTTTGGCGGGAACCTATGGCGGCCCCAGGGCCAAGGCAAGCCGCCCTACCCTTTGTCCTTCCAACGGACCATTTGCCGCATGATCCCGTGCAGGATCTGGACGTCGTGCCGGGTCAGCGGCAGCCGCGACCACAGGTTGCGCAGATTCAGTTTCATGCTGTCGGCCTTGTGGGCCGGAAAGAAAAATCCGGCGTCATGCATCCGGTCTTCGTAGTGATCGGCCAGCTTTTCAATCTCTGTCTGGGTGGCGGGTTCGCCGGCCGCCGGTTGCGCCACCGGCGCCGCACCCCGCGCCCGCTGCCATTCATAACCCGTCAAAAGCACGCATTGGGCAAGGTTCAGCGAGGGGAAATCGGGGTTGACCGGGACCGAGACTATGGCGTTCGCCAGCGCGATATCGGCGTTTTCCATGCCAGCGCGTTCAGGGCCGAACAACACGGCAACCATTTCACCCCGGTCAATCCGGGCGGCTGCATCGGCCATTGCCGCCTCGGGCGACAGGACAGGTTTTGTCAGTTCGCGCGACCGGGCGGTGGTGGCGTAGACGAAATGGCAATCGGCGACGGCTTCGGCGGTGCTGTCATAGATCTGCGCTGCGTCCAATAAGCGCCCCGCGCCGCTGGCCATTGCCGTGGCGGCGGGGTTTGGCCAACCGTCGCGGGGGCTGACAAGACGCATCCGCTCAAGGCCAAAGTTCCACATGCCGCGTGCCGCCGCGCCGATATTCTCGCCCATCTGCGGGCGGATCAGCACAAATGCCGGATGCGGGGCGCGGTTCATCGGAACTCCTGAAAAGATCGGGCGGGTGATACTCTCGGGGGATCAGCGGCGCAAGGGACGCAGCATTGGCCGACGGCCAATGTGTTCTGAGATGAAACCAGGCGATCGCACCTTTTGACACTGTCACTGGCGCATGCCCGCAGCCTGCCGCCAAAAGTAGCCAAGCCGAAAAAACCCCGCTAAGAAGCCCGACATGAGGTTTCATTCCGGGGTACGATATGGCCGACGATCTGCCGCAAATCTATCTGATCACACCGCCAGAAATGGAATTATCCATCTTTCCTGACCGTTTGGCAGCCTGTCTTGATGCTGCATCGGTGGCGTGTGTGCGGCTGAGCATGGCAAGCCGCGACGAAGACCGGATAGCCAGAATGGCCGACGCGCTGCGCGAGGTGACGCATGCCCGCGATGTCGCCCTGATCATCGAGACCCACCTGATGCTGGTGGAACGGCTTGGGCTGGACGGTGTACATCTGACCGATGCGGCGCGGTCGATCAAGGCGGCCCGCAAGGTGCTGGGCGCGGATGCGGTTGTCGGCAGTTTCTGTGCCGCTTCGCGGCATGACGGTTTGACGGCAGGCGAACTTGGCGCGGACTACGTCAGTTTCGGCCCGGTCGGCGCATCGGCTCTTGGCGATGGCCGGCGGGCAGAACCCGAACTTTTTGCCTGGTGGTCGGAGATGATCGAGGTTCCGGTCGTCGCCGAAGGTGCCCTTGACGACGACCTGATCCGCGATTTGGCGCCAATGACCGATTTTATCGGGCTCGGGGATGAAATCTGGCGCACCGACAGCCCGGTTGCGACGTTGAAGTCTTTCATGAAAGCAATCGGCTAGACGGCATCGTTCAACCCGGACCGCACCGCGGTTTCCATCGCCAGCGCCAGCGCCTTGCGATCTGCGAAATCGGCAACCCGGACCGGCGGATGATAGACGAGCGTCACCGACCCTTGCCGCGCCGCCGCCAATGTCGATAGCAAATGCGGGCCAAAGTCCATGGTGCCCCACCAGCCGTATTGCCGCGCATCAAGGCCCGACGCCGCGCGATAGACCACTGTCACGGGCTGCAGGCTCAGGATTTCGCGCAGACCATCGGCAAAGAATGCGGCGAACAGTGTCGGTTTGAACGGCAAAACCCGCTGGCCGTCTGTCGATGTGCCTTCGGGGAAGAACAACAGCTTGTGCCCCAACGCCAGACGTTGGCGAAGGACGGCCACCTGCGTCGCCGCCTCGCGGGCATCGCGGCGGATGAACACGGTCCCGGTCGACCGCGCCAGCCAGCCGATGGCGGGCCAACGGGCAACTTCGGCCTTGGCGACGAAATAGATCCGCTTGCGGGCGTTCAGGGCAAAGATATCCAGCCAGCTGCTGTGATTGGCGACAACCGCGCCCGGCCCCTGCATGATCTGGCCCTTGGTGCGATAGTCGATGCCAAGGATGACAAAGGCGCCGCGGCATACGAATTGGGTGATGTAGGGTGTCAGCGGGCGGCGCTGGCCAAAGATCGGGCGTTCGATCAGGCGGACCAGCAGCAGCAATCCCAGACAGCCAAAAGTCAGCAGACCCAGGATACAGCCGCGCAAAATGGCGCGCAGCCATCCAGAGGGGCCGATCGTCTGACGGGACGGTTCGGCATCATTCCATGTCATGTCGCGGCGCCATGGATCCGGCGCTGGGTGGCGGTCATCCGGGCGGTATCAAGCAACAGACAGACATCGGTGGTGTTGAACGCATGATCGACGCAGGCACCCTCGCCGACGAAACCGCCCAGACGCAAGTATGCCTTGATCTGCGCCGGGGTCTGCACCATCGCGGCGCGGGCGTCGATCTGGTCGGCTGGAATCAGATCCATTGGCCGGAAATGCTGCGGCAGGGCGCGCACGCGCAAGTCGGTCGGCGCCAAATGCCGGTGATGCAGAATCGACAGGGGCTGCGCCAGCGCCTGCACATCGGTGCCGGGAAACGATGCGACGCCGAACAGGACTTCGATCGCGTGACGCGCCACGTAGTCGGCCAGTCCCTGCCACAGGGTCATCATCGCGGTGCCACCGCGGTAGTCGGGATGCAGACAGGACCGGCCCAGTTCCAGCACGCGACGACCCGAAGCCAACAGCGGTGTCAGGTCGTATTCATTGGCGCCGTAGAAGCCTCCGGCCAGCGCCGCCTGATCGGCCCGCATCAGGCGGTAAACGGCGATCACGGCATCGCCGGCGGCCGGGTCAGTCAGCAACAGGTGATCCGCAAAGGGGTCAAAGGCATCGGTCTCGAGCCCGCAGACGTGATCCACCAAAGGGCCGTCGCCGCCCAGTTCGGTGACGAACACCGCATAACGCAGCGCCTGTGCGGCGCGCAGATCTTCGGGGCCCCGGGCCAACCGGACGCGATAGGCCGCGCTGTCAGCCATGCAGCAACCCGCAATTTCCCGAAAAGATTGACTCTTTTTCGCGTATTGCTACCTTGGGTTGATCAGTCCTCATCAGTAGCGACAATTTCCAGCATGATCATCTCGCCATCCAGCACAATCTTGCCGGCCTCACGGAAATTGACCGTGATCTTGCCGCCGATGTTCGACTGCACCTGGCCGATACCCCAGCCGGGTTGGTCGGGATGGCGCACCAGCATGCCCGGTTCAAGGATCGCATTCATACCTTGCATAGATTTCCCGGTTAAAAGTGCCGCATGAACAGCCGTGTTGATATTCCGGCCCTGATCGGGTCGCGCATTTGCCATGACCTTATCAGCCCTCTTGGCGCGATCGGCAATGGGGTCGAACTGCTGGGCCTGACAGGTATTGCCGAAAGTCCGGAGATGGCGCTGATCGCAGAGAGTGTGGCGAACGCGAATGCCCGGATCAGGTTTTTCCGGGTGGCATTCGGGGTCGCAAGCGATGGTCAGGGGATGTCGCGGTCCGAAATTGCGGGCACTCTGGGTGCGGTGGCACGTGGCGGGCGGCTGTCCTATGTCTGGGAACCTGACGGCGACCAACCCCGCACCGACGTGCGAATTGCCTTTTTGCTGCTGCTTTGCATGGAAACCGCGATGCCATTGGGTGGCCACATCGACGTGCGCCAGATTGGGGCGGTTTGGGAAATCATCGCGGACGGGCGGCGCATCACAATTGACGATGTCCTGTGGGACAGTCTGACGAACCCGCGTGCCCGACCAGAGATTTCCCCGGCGCAGGTGCAATTTGCCCTGCTGCCCGAGGTACTGCGGCAGACCAAGCGCAGCCTTGGGCTGGTGCTTGGGCCAGACCGGATCGTCGCCCGGTTCTAGGGGCGCAGGCTGCCCTTGCCGGTCACCAGATACTTGAAACTGGTCAGTTGCTCGACGCCAACCGGCCCGCGCGCGTGCATCTTGCCCGTCGCGATGCCGATCTCGGCGCCCATGCCGAATTCGCCGCCATCAGCAAACTGGGTCGAGGCGTTGCGCATCAGGATCGCCGAATCAAGCCGTTCGAAGAAGTGCGCGGCGGCCTGGTCGTCGGCAGTGATGATCGCGTCGGTATGGTTGGACCCATAGCGCTGGATATGCGCAATCGCTTCGTCCACACCATCGACCAGTTTGGCCGCACAGATCATGTCGAGGAATTCGCGGCCAAAATCGTCGGGCTTGGCGGCGATGGTGCCGGGGATTCTCGCCAGATCGCCGTCGGCACGGACCTCGACCCCGGCGGCCAATAGCGCCTTGATGATGATCGCCCCATGCTGGGTATAGAACCGCCAGTCGATCAACAGACATTCCAGTGCGCCGCAGATGCCGGTGCGGCGGGTCTTGGCGTTCAGCACCACCTCGACGGCCATCGCAGGGTCGGCGGTGGCGCCTACATAGGTATGGCAGATGCCTTCGAGGTGGGCAAAGACCGGCACCCTTGCTTCGCGCTGGACCAGCCCGACAAGACCCTTGCCGCCACGTGGGATGATCACGTCGATATGGTCGGTCGCGGTCAGCATGGCACTGACGGCGGCGCGGTCGCTCGTCGGCACCATCTGGATCGCATCCAGCGGCAGGTTGGCCGATTTCAACCCGCGCTGCAGCGCCTTGTGGATTGCCATTGACGAATTGAAGCTTTCCGACCCGCCGCGCAATATCACCGCGTTTCCGGCCTTGAGGCACAGCGCACCGGCATCCGCCGTCACGTTCGGGCGGCTTTCATAGATCACTCCGACGACGCCCAAAGGGGTGCGCACCCGGCGGATGTTCAGGCCACTTGGCATGTCCCATTCGGCGATGGTCTCGCCCACCGGGTCGCGTTGTTCGGCGACGCTGCGCAGCCCGTCGACCATCCCGCGAATCCGGTTTTCGTCCAGCAGCAGACGGTCCATCAGCGCCGGGCTCAGGCCTTTTTCTTCTGCATCGACAAGATCTTCGCAGTTGGAATCGATGATCTTCTGGCGGTCGTCCCACAGGAACTCAGCGGCGCTGATCAAGGCCGCGTGTTTGCGATCGACGGCGGCAAAGGCCAGCACCGCAGCGGCGGCGCGGGCACGGGCGCCAATGTCGGCCATCAGGGCGGGGATGTTTTCGAGGTCTTTCATTTCAGACAACCATGTCGTCACGGTGGATCAGGGCGGCGCGGCCCTTGTAACCCAAAAGCGCCTCGATGTCTGCACTGCGCCTGCCCTTGATCAGCAGGGCCTCGACAGCTGTATAGCGGGTCAGGCCCAGACCCAGCCGGGCACCGGTCGTCGACAGGATGATCACCGGATCGCCGCGCCCGAAACGGCCCGTAATGGCCGTGACGCCCGCGGGCAACAGTGATTTACCGGCAGCAAGCGCCGTTTCCGCCCCCGCATCGACGATGATTTCGCCCCTCGGCTTCATCGCCGCGATCCAGCGCTTGCGGGCGGCTTGCGGGTCAGTCTGCGCCGGAAACCACGTAGCGCGCGCACCATTCTCCAGCGTTTGCAACGGGTTCAGCGGCGATCCCAAAGTGATGCACATCGCACAGCCGGCCTCGGTTGCGACCCGCGCTGCCATCAGTTTGGTCTTCATCCCGCCTTTGGACAATCCAGACCCCGCATCGCCCGCCATCGACTCGATCTGCGGCGTGATTTTCTCCACCGTTGCATAGTGTTGCGCGTTCTTGTTCAGGTAGGGATTGCTGTCGTAAAAGCCGTCCACGTCGGACAGCAGGATCAGTTGATCCGCCCCGACCGTTACTGCCACCTGCGCCGCCAGCCGGTCGTTGTCGCCGAACCGGATCTCATCCGTGGCGACGGTGTCGTTTTCGTTGACGATCGGGGTGACACCCAAACCTAACAGCGTTTCCATCGTCGCCCGGCTGTTCAGATAGCGCCGTCTGTCGGTTGAATCTTCAAGTGTCACAAGCACTTGGCCGGTGATGATGCCATGCGGGGCGAGGACTTCTTCATAGGCGCGGGCCAATCTGATCTGACCCACTGCCGCCGCGGCCTGCGATTGCTCCAGCGCCAGCGCACCGACAGGCATGCCCAAAACGCCCCGCCCCAGCGCAATCGACCCCGACGACACCAGAATCACGTCCGTACCCCTATTGCGGATCAACGCGACGTCTTCGGCCAAGGACCGTAGCCATTCGTCCCGCAGTGCTCCGGTGGCCCGGTCAACCAGCAGGGCCGAGCCGATCTTGACCACCAGACGGCGGGCGTCTTTCAGGGCTGCCATGGTTCCTCGGTCACTTCATCGGCTTTGCGCGCTCGCAACCGGCCCGCGTCGATCCGGGCGCGTAAGGCGCGCAGCACGTCGGGTACGCCTTCGCCCGTCACCCCGGACATCAGCATCAGATTGCCCGCGACCTGGGCCATTTCATCGCGCAGGAACGCGCGTTCTTCGGCGTCCAGCGCGTCGATCTTGTTCAGCACAGTGATCCGTGGTTTCAGGGCCAGATCGCCGCCATAGGCCTCAAGTTCGCCAATGATGGTCTTGTAATCGGCCACAGGATCGCCCGAGGTGCCGTCGACCAGATGCAGCAGGACGGCGCAGCGTTCGACGTGGCCAAGGAACATGTCGCCCAACCCCTTGCCCTCGGATGCGCCTTCGATAAGGCCGGGGATGTCTGCGACGACGAATTCGACGTTGTCGATGCCGACGACACCCAGGTTGGGGACCAGCGTGGTGAACGGATAGTCGGCGATCTTGGGCCGGGCGTTCGACGTTGCCGCCAGAAACGTGGATTTGCCTGCGTTCGGCATCCCCAAGAGGCCCACATCGGCGATCAGTTTCAGGCGCAGCCACAGCGTCCGTTCGACGCCCTCCTGCCCCGGATTGGCGCGGCGCGGGGCCTGATGGGTGGCGGATTTGAAATGCAGGTTGCCCCAGCCGCCATTGCCGCCCTTGGCAATCACGACGCGCTGGCCGACCTCGGTCATGTCGGCGATCAGGGTCTCGCCATCCTCGTCAAGGATTTCGGTGCCGACGGGAACCCGCAGCAAGATATCGTCGCCCGACGCACCGGTGCGCTGCGACCCCATGCCGTGCTGGCCGGATTTCGCAAAGAAATGCTGCTGGTAGCGAAAGTCGATCAGGGTGTTCAGACCGTCCATCGCCTCGGCCACGACATCGCCGCCATTGCCGCCATCGCCACCATCCGGGCCACCGTATTCGATGAATTTCTCGCGTCGGAACGACACCGCGCCACCCCCGCCCGAGCCCGATCGGATGTAGACTTTGGCAAGGTCGAGGAATTTCATGGCTCTGTCCCGCAGGTGTGTCCGTGCCGATAGTCTATTGCGCGCCGCTTCTCAAGTCATGCCAGCGGGCGTGGGTCAGCCGGTAACTGACCGAGGCCACCATCGCGTTGCGGGCCTTGGCATGTTCAACAGTCTGCGCGGTTTCGACAAAACCGACCTTGGTCAGAACCCGGCGCGATGCCGTATTGTCGGCCCACGTATCGGCGGTTATTTCCGTTCTTCCAAGCGCGCCAAAGGCTTCGGTCAGTGCCCGGAGCACCGCCGCGGTCGCGATACCGCGCCCGCCCGTCGCCAGTGCAAAAGTATAGCCCAGCACAGTTCCAGTCACGGCCACCGTACCGATCAGCTGTCCCGCCCGGCGCACACCCCAGACGAAACCGTCATCGTCATATGGTTTGCAGCGGCTGGCGGTAAATGCAAGGTCGGGCGGCCAGGGCCAGCTGCCCAGTTGGCGAACCACCTGCCAGTCCGACATCAGCTCGTGCAGCGCCGTCAGGTCATCGATACCCAGATCGCGAAAGGTCAGCCCATGGGCGTCAGTCATCATCCGGTCTTGAGCGAATATGTCCATGTTGCGACAACCGCATTGCGGGCGACCGAAAATGCTTCGGCGTCGCCCAGATAGTCGAAACCGCAATTTGTCAGCACCCGGGCCGAGCCGGGATTGTCCTGAAACACCTCGGCAAAAATGTGCCGGGCTTTGTGCGGGTTTGCGTCGATCAAGGCGCGGACGGCCTCTGAGGCAAATCCGGTATTCCAGAATGCCGGTGCAACCCAGTAATAAATTTCCGATTGATTTCGGTCCATTGCGGTCAGGCTGATCAGGCCTAGCACATCCGGATGGCCCCAGACCGAACCGTCCATCGCCCAGATGTCGTCAGTCTGGGCGGCACCGCCAGCGCGTTCGATGACCGCCTCGGCAAAACCGGGGGGCAGCGGGTTCGGGATTGCCCGGGTGCCCTTTGCGACACGAGCGTCGGCGGCGTAGATCCCGATCAGACCGGCATCAGACCGGCGCAGCGGGCGCAGCACCATCCGATCGGTGCTGATGGTCGGCTGTGTCGTCACCGCTTCGATCTTCATTCTCCGCCCTTCCCGGACCACAAATTGGCCCCCAATACAGTCTAAATTGTGACCGGGTGCCCGCATCGCAACCCTGATCACGAAAATGCAAGGGGGACCGGCACCGCCGATCCCCCTCTCCAGTTTCTGAACCGGTTTCGGCTTACTCGGCGGCCTCCGCCACGGGGAGAACCGAGATAAAGGTGCGCTGTTTGAGGCCCTTGTGGAATTTCACCTGGCCTTCGACAACGGCAAAAATCGTGTGATCCTTGCCCATGCCGACGCCATTGCCCGGCCACATCTTGGTGCCGCGTTGCCGGACGATGATGTTGCCAGGGATCACGGCCTCGCCGCCAAATTTCTTGACGCCCAGACGACGTCCGGCGCTGTCGCGTCCGTTGCGGGATGATCCGCCTGCTTTCTTGTGTGCCATCGGTCTCTCTCCTTAGCCTTTTGCCAGTTTCTTGGCTTGGGCGACCCAGTCTTCGCGGTCGATCCGGCCTTTGAAGTCCAGCTTTTCGTCCATCTCGGCGATGTCGGACTTTTTCCAATCCGCGATCTGCGCGAATGTGGTGATGCCCGCCGCATGCAGTTTCTTTTCCAGGGCCGGGCCGACGCCGCTCAACTCCTTGAGGTCGTCACCACCTTTGGCGGCCTTCGGCGCTGCCTTGGCTTTGTCGGCCTTCGGTGCAGCGTCAGCCTTGGGCGCCGCTTTTTTGGCGGGCTTGGCTTTCTTGGTCTCGGCCGTTTTTGCTTCGGCTTCGCCCTCGCGGACGCGGCGGGCCATTTCGCCCTGATCGGTCTTGTTCTTGGCGTAGCGACCGTCGCTGACGACAGCGCCGTAGCCGGCGCCATTCGCCGCGGCCTTGACCTTGGTCTTGTCACCACCCGATTCTAGGATGTCGGTGATCCGTACCAGCGTCAGTTGCTGGCGGTGGCCTTTGGTGCGCTGCGAACCATGCTTACGCCGCCGCTTGACGAAATGGATGACCTTTTCGCCCTTGATGTGGTCAATGACCTCGGCCTGCACGGCGGCACCGGCCACCAGCGGCAGTCCCAGCGTCGTGCCGACCATCAAAATCTCGTTGAACTGGATCTTTTCACCGGCATCCGCTGCCAGCTTTTCGATCCGCAGCACATCGCCCGAGGCAACCTTGTACTGCTTGCCGCCGGTTTTCAAAACCGCAAACATCGCGTCTTCCTTCTTGTTCCGCGTTCGGGGGTCCCCCGTCTGAGGTGTTCGCGGCCCTTGGGGCCACCCGTGAACTGCGCGCCGCAATCGGCGTCATATCGCTATAATCCTGACAAGGTGCTTGCCGGGATGGCGGCTTATCTGCGTAACTGCACGCCAAGTCAACCATCGAAACGGTGAAAGATGCGCCTTTTATTCCCTGCCTTCTGCGTTCTTCTCACGGCCTGTACAACTGACGGGAACCTGCGTGAAGTCCCCGCTCTGGGCGGATCCAGCGGTGCCGTCGAGGTGCTGGTGAAATCGAACCACCCTGCGCTGATCGCCGAGATCAACGCCGGTGGTGGTGCCCTGCTGACGCAGGCGTTCGATGCCGCCGGGGTGGCGCCGCAGGACCGGCCGGCGCGGATTTTGCAGCTTCAGGGCAACCTGGGGCTATACGATGTCAACCCGGGTGCATTGGTGACGGCGCTATCGGTCTACGGGCGCTAAAGTTCCTGGCGCTGCGTCATCTGGCTCGCCGCCCGACCCAAAGCGCGGCTGATGTTGCTGAACACGCCGTCAAAGGCCGCAAACATCGCCCGGTTCAGATCCTTGCCCGCATCTGTCTTGGAAAACGCGATATATGCGTCCAGTTCGGTCTCTGACAGAGGCTGATAGGACAGGGTCAGGAACGAATAGACCCATTCAGACGTGCTTGAACGGACCTCCGGTTCGGACATCCAGACGTTGTTCAAGATCTCATCCTCGGACAATGCGCCGGGGAATGCGCCGCCGTCCAGAAGACCCATATAGAAGGCGTAGTTGGCGTTCAGGGCAGAAACGACATTGGTGTCGATCAGGTCATTGACGGTGACAAATTCCGCGATCTGGCGATGCCGTGGGGTGTCGTCCATCATGGCGATGGCGGCGGTCTCTTTGGCGGTCTCCTCGACGGATTTATCCAGGAACGCACGCCGCGCAGCGACCTCGAGTCCGACGATGTTGCGACCCAGATCAGACTCAAAGAACGAAACGATTGCAGCGGTATCGGCCCCCTGCAGCGCGGTCGCCAATTCTTGCCGGACCTGTGCGGACATCTTTTGCGGATCGTAGATGGCGGCGACAACGGCCTCCCACTCGGCACCGCCGGCAGCGTTCGGGAACATCTCGATTGCGATCTGGTTGCCATAGTCGCGGCCCTCGAGGCTCATAACTTGAATCATTTCAGGCATGCCGATCGCGTCATAAACGGCCTCGGACGCCGGAGCGGTCTGGGCATTGGCCAGTGGTGCTGTGCAAAGGCTCAGTCCAATGACGAAAGCAGAGGCGAAACGGTCAAACATGGGGGGTCCTTTGCGCGGGTTCCCGTCGTTGATATGATCTGGCCCCGGTCAATCCAAGGGGTATGACGCAAATGTCAGCCGGTTTGGCCATTTGCTGCCGCGAATTTGGGGTTGCACGGATCAGGGCGGCAGATTAAACGCCGCCCGTTACCACCCAGCCGGAGAGGTGCCGGAGTGGTCGAACGGGACGGTTTCGAAAACCGTTGACCCTGCAAGGGGTCCCAGGGTTCGAATCCCTGTCTCTCCGCCACTTATCCTTGAAATAATTTGATAAAATGACGATTATTGGATCATACCCGACATTAAACCCCAGATAGAAAAAATGCTTCGAATCGACTTTGCGGGACTTGTTTCAACACATATTCCCTAAGTAACTTGAAGAATTCGCATCTCTGGCAGCCAGTAACGTTTTATATTTCAGCATGTTAATGGGACTGAAGGCCGCGCAGGTTTGCGCACAAAATAGGAAGTACGGCGTTTTACTTGGGGAATGTCGGTTGACCGAAACACAAAACAGCTTCACCCTGGCCGGGTACATTCAAAACCTTCCACCAGAGAACTGTCAGTCCATCAACCCCGGCGGCGGTATCCACAATGCTGAATTATTTGAAATCGGTAGTCAGTTTCGCAGCCATGCCGTCGAACTTTCTGTTTCTGCTGGTTGTCTTCGGCCTGCTGGCTTTGGTCGTCCGATACCGCCGCACCGCGATCACCATGCTTTCGCTTGCGGTTCTGGGGTTTCTGGCTTTTGGTTACTCGTCGATCAGCGAGGTTCTGATTGCACCGCTGGTCACCCGATTTCCACCGGTTGACCTTGCAACCGCTGCGCCACCTGACGGCATCATCGTGCTGGGCAGCGGCCTGAACGAGGTCCACGCAGCCTACTACGGTGCCTTGATGGAGCTTAGTTCCGACGGAGAGGCGATCCCGGTAACGGCGCTGCTGGCGCAACGGTTCCCGAATGCGCGGCTCATTCTCAGCGGCGGCGCTCCGGGCCCGTTTCCTGCGGTGCCTACGCGCGACGTGGATGGAATGCAGCGGGTCCTGACGGAGTACGGCATCGCAAGGGACCGCTCCATGATCGACCCGAACTCACGATCGACCTTTGACCGGATCGTCAACACACTGGCGTTGGTGGGCGAGGACCGCGACAAGCGGTGGTGGGTCATCACGTCGGCCCACAGGATGCCACGCGTGATCGGCACCTATCGGCAAGCGGGGTTCGAGCCCATCGCCTACCCCATCGATTTCAAATGGGTTCCGCCCTTCGACCCGGGCTATACCTATCCGCTGACCGGAGGGCTGTCGCTGACCGACGTTGCGGTACACGAGTGGCTGGCCCTGATCAGCTATGCGCTGTCTGGCAAGAGCGCGTCCATCTTTCCGGCCCCGCCCGCCCCCTGACCGGGCGACCGACCAGCCATCGGATGCGCATCATTAATAGCCCCTGAAATGGCCCTGCTTTTCCGGACAGTTGGCGGCTGGGCCAAGTTGCAATCTGGTTGATGTCATGCTGCATTCTGGTTCAAAAGTGATCCATTCCGCCCGATTGCTATCAACCCTCTGAATACCCGGTCATCGCTAAAAATTCGCTGAATTGTGGATACCGCAAAGTTCGCTCCCATCCGGTCCCAGTGCCGATAGGTGTCATGGTTTCGGCCCTCCCCCCTTTTAACTTGGAAGGGCTTTGACGCCATCGCTTGCTAGTTTCACCAGTTCCATCAGGTTGCGCCTGTTTTGCTCCGCCGCCTGCGACCTATCACCATGCCGCCACGCGCCGTTGGCGGGGCCACTTGGCGCGTCGCCGCCCGCGCCGTGGATCCTGCATACCTGCCAACCGCGCTTTGCCGGGGCGTTGCAACGGTTGCCTGTTGTCTTTGACTTGGCGTGGCATCTTGGCGCGACGTTCAGTTTATCAACTTTCATCGCTTTATCTTTCGCGTGTATCGTCGGGGCCACCGTTTTTTGTGGACTGGAAATCGACGGCATAGGGAGTTGGCATGGATCACGACACTTTTGAAATAAAGGCGACAATAAAGAATTTCGAAAGACAAAATTCTGTTGGCGCGCTTGCATTTGTTGCATTCCCCGCCGCGTTTTTCTGGTTTTTCGGGGAAAGCCTATCTCGCGGGGAGCATATTGTGTCCATGCTCGTATTATTCTTTGGCGTGATGAACATCTATGAAATTCGCCAAAATAGACTCGACGTGCTTCGCGCGAGTCTAAGGCAAGTGCTGATTGCGAAGGACCCAACCATCCTTACCAACGAAGAGTGGTAGCTCGACATGGGTGTACGGGGTTGGCGTCACTTTCCATAACTACCCCCGCCCCCCTGTGAAACGGCCCCTACAATCGCTTGCCCGCCTTGGTTCACCGTCACATGCTCCACCGTGACCTTTTGCTGCCCGCCCGTGCGAAAGCGTTTAGAGCCTCCATTTGAGTGGCATAGGTGCGGGCCAGTTTGTTCAGCGCGCGTTCGGCGGCGTCCTGTTGCGCGATGTTGTCCACATGGTTTAACCGCCGCGCCATCATCATGGTGGCCTGATGGATTGCGCCCATCTGCACCGCAAGCATGGCCTCAAGTTCATCACGCGGCTGGACGCCTCGCACCACGGACAGCAGGAAGTTGCTTGCGCCTTCGTCTATCTTTTGGCCGTGCGCGCCAATGGATGCCACTTGTCGCTGAACGCCTACCATGAAGTTGGGGTCACACGTCCCTAGGTCGGCCATCATCAGGATATGCGCCCAGACAGGATCGGCATGGGTAAAGGTTACTCGCAACACGCCGTCCACGATTTTCAGCGACATGGGCGGGCCATCTGCCCTTGAAAGTTGCTTGTTCGCCACCGCCTTGATGCGGTCCTGTTGCGCCTTGGGAATGGCAAGCATCGCCTTTTGTTTATCTGGTTCGACTGTCATGGGTTTTCCTCCGTTCAGTTTGTAGGTCTGAAATCGCGCGTCATCACGCTGCCCGAAATGTTAGCCAACACCGTCCGCGCGGCTTTCGCGATATGCTCAGGGGTGGGGTAAGGTGGGGACGTTTCCAACCTTCCCCACCTCCACCCCCGCACCCCTATACAAGGTGGGGGTGGGGGGCAGGAA
>JBBKXP010000009.1:0-3523 GCA_037969545.1 Paracoccaceae bacterium
CAAGTGGGTCACATTGCACCATATTGGGAACCAGCGGCGGTGACGCGAGATCAATCGCCTACGTCAAGGCGGGAACGTCTTTGGCACTTGTCATATTTGCATCCGAACAATTGCCGCAGATTCATTCCCTGTGGCAAAGCATTCATCGATAGCCTGTTTGATCGCTGGTTTCCAGCTCTCGGACGAACTGCAATGTTTCGTGAAACGTCGAAGTAGTTGTCTGACTTTCGTGCGCCGAATGGCGGCTCAGGGACGACAGTACCAGTTCGACCAATCAGAGCGAAGGTCCGGAAAGTCCCGCACAGCGGACGTCGAAACCGACCGCAGAGGATGCCAGATTGAGCTTTCCTTGAATCGTTGCTGCATCGGAGCCAATGTCTGCGACTGCCCACAAGGGCCATTCTGTCAATTGCGGCGAGTTCGCCAGACGGGAAAGGGAGGTTCCTGAATCTGAATTGGCCGATTTAGACGAATGCTGACGGCAGGAGACTTCGTCGAATTTCTATTCACGTGTGGATGGCACTAAGGCACTTGGAATTGGGTCTACCCGCAAGGGAGTGTCGAACTGAAAAATGCAATCATGGGTTCTGGGGGTGTTGGCGGTTATCTGGGGGCGAAACTGGCCGCCGCCGGCAACGACGTAACATTCATTGCACGCGGCAACCATCTTGCGGCGATGCTCAAGGACGGTCTGCGCATTCTTGGAGCAGAGATATTCGATACTCCGGTTGTGAAGGCAACGGACATTCCGGCGAAAATCGGGCCGGTCGAATTGGTTCTGTTATCGGTCAAGCTGCGGGATACCGACGCGGCAGCCGAGGCCATCTTGCCGATCGCAGGTCCGGATACGATGGTGCTGACCTTGCAGAACGGGATCGACAGCATACAGCAGGATCTGGGCCGTGGTTGGCGAAGCACTTGTGCTTGGTGGGGCCGCGTTCTTCCCGGCATCGATCTTGGCGCCTGGCGAGATCACATACCATGGCCGGATTGAAGCGCGTCCTCACATCATGTTCGGCGAGCCACATGGGGGTCGTAGCGATCGGGTTGCTGCGCTCCTTGCGGTCTTCAATGCGGCCGGTGTGATAGCGGAAGGCTGCTCGGATACAGATTTAATGCTGTGGGAAAAGTTCCTGCTTGTTGCCGGCACGAGCGCCGCATCGACTTTGACGCGATCCACGTTCGGGGACGTGCGCAATGACCCCGACAGGCGCTGGCTGCTTCGAGAGGCAATTGCAGTAGCCGAGCGGGTTGGTCGTGCGGTGGGGGTTCGGTTTAAGGCTGACATCGTGGAGAACATAGGGGCAGCAATCGACACCAACCCTGCAGAAGGCAAGGCGTCGCAACTTGATCTGGAAAACGGTCGACCGCTGGAACTTGATGGCCTTTCGGGCGCGGTCGTACGACTGGGGCGAGAGTTGAACATTCCGACCCCAGTGCACGCCACTGTCTATGCGGCTCCAAAGCCATTCAAAGACGGCGGCCATTTGTAGCCGGCATTCCGTCCAAATTGGCGAGAACCAGATAAAACGACAGTGGCATGCCGTTCCTGAACCTGCGAAGTATCGCAAAGGCTGCAACCGAGTGGCCGGTCAATGATGTGAGAAAATACCATGACCGGGTGATGAAACGCATCGTATTGGCTGCACGACCGAAGGGTGTACCGACCGCCGAAAACTTTCGGTTGGAAGTTATCCCGATGCCAACACCAGGCCCCGGTCAGTGCCTTGCCAAGACAATCTGGTTATCACTTGATCCCTACATGCGTGGACGCATGAACGATGCAAAGTCCTACGCCAAACCAAATGAGGTTGGCGAGACCATGGAGGCTGAATGTGTTGCGGAAATCATGGCATCCAATCATGAAGGCTATGCCGTCTGCGAGATCGTCGTTGGCCCGATCGGTTGGGCTGATTGCGGCATCTCGGATGGGACGGGGATGCGAAAGGTTGATCCCTCGATTGCTCCGATCTCTACGGCAGTTGGGATTCTGGGCATGCCGGATTCACGGCGTGGGTCGGGTTGAGCGAAATTGCCAGAGCCCAATCCGGGGAAATCATTGTGGTCTCGGCAGCCACCGGTGCTGTCGGGAGCCTTGTCGGCCAGCTTGCCCGGCAAAAGGGCATGCGGGTGATCGGTGTCGCCGGCGGTGCCGAGAAATGTCAATACGCTGTCGCAGAACTTGGCTACGACGCTTGCCTTGATCACCGCGCGGCACCCGACGCGGCAGCACTGTCCGCCCGGATAGTCGATGCCGCCCCGAATGGTGTCGACGTCTATTACGAGAATGTAGGCGGCAAGACGCTCGATGCTGTACTGCCGAACATGAACACCCACGGGCACATCGCGATCTGCGGCATAATCTCTTGGTATTCGGGCGAAGGCGTCAAGGATGCCCAGCCGTTGCCGGCGGTTTGGGGCGCGATACTGAGACAGCGGCTGAGAGTTCAGGGCTTCATTATTTTTGACCATTACGACCGGTTTCCCGCGTTCCTGGCCGAAGTTGTGCCTTTGGTGCGCGCTGGCAAGTTGAAATACCGCGAGACCATTATCGACGGTCTCGAGAATGCGCCAGATGCCTTTCTCGATCTCCTCTCGGGGCGTAATTTCGGAAAGCAGTTGGTTCGAGTCAGCAACTATCTGAGGTAGGGGTGAGAGATAGCACGTTGCGTCGGCAGTTTGCTGCCAGCGATGGAGGCGATGCTTAGGGAATTTGCGGCAAGGTCAACGTCGCAGTAAGGATCTTCATCAAACACAGTCCAGACGTCATCCTTCGATGAATAAGAACTATAAAAGGCAGAGGGAGGCCCGGGCATCTCCGCGATTGGTTGAAGCTCCCCCTGGACGGGATTTCGAAGTCTATGGTGGTCGATCGGCATCGGTCGATGGCTTCGGCACCCTCCGCGGCGAACCATACGCTCAAGTATTTTGGCATGGTGTGGAACCACGCCCGGCGAACGCACGACCTTCCTGAATCCCCTACCATGGCGATTGAATGGTACCAGGAGAAACCTGGTGGCCGGATCATCGAAGACTTCGTCGAGTGGCGCGACACGGTCGATGGCTTGGACAACCCGATCCATACAGCCTTCTTCATGCTCCTGCTCTACACGGGGTTCCGCAAGGCGGAAGCGTTCACGCTGGAGTGGAAACATGTCCATGAGGACAGGATCCACTTGCCGGTGACGAAGAACGGGCGCAGCTTTGATCTGCCGATACTGCCGATACACCAGGAGATACTCAGACCCTTGCGCGGCCTCAGCGACCAATGGGTGTTTCCATCTCCGAAGTCGGGGGCCGGGCATATCACCGGGCCCATCCGCCTCAAGTGGAGCCCGCATGCCCACCGACGCACCTTTGCAACCGTGGCGGTGGAGGCGGGCGTTCTCGAGGAAGTAGTCGGGCGATTGCTCAACCACATCCCCTTGTCCATTACCGGCCAGCGTTACGCGCTGCCATCGCGGAACGCCTTGAGGCCAGCGATGGGCGTGGTGTGCGGAGATCTGATGGCAAGGGTTGGAAG
>JBBKXP010000010.1:0-10527 GCA_037969545.1 Paracoccaceae bacterium
CCCCCCGTTCCGCAAGCAAGGAAAACGCCATGCACGCCTATCGCACACATACCTGCGCCGATCTGTCCGCGGCCAATGTCGGCGACACGGTCCGCCTGTCGGGCTGGGTGCACCGGGTCCGCGATCACGGCGGCATCCTGTTCATCGACCTGCGCCGCGAGGCGATGCAGGCGAATATGAAGCTGCGCTCGGACGTGGTGCGGTCGATGCGGCAGCGGATGTGGGACACCGGTTTTCGCGAATATCAGACGCCGATCATCACCGCGTCGAGCCCCGAGGGGGCGCGCGATTTTCTGGTGCCGTCACGCCTGCATCCGGGCAAGTTCTATGCCCTGCCGCAGGCCCCGCAGCAATTCAAACAGCTGATCATGGTCAGCGGTTTCGACAAGTATTTCCAGATAGCACCCTGTTTTCGCGACGAGGATCCCCGCGCAGATCGCTCGCCCACGGATTTCTACCAGTTGGATCTGGAGATGTCATTCGTCACCCAGCAGGACGTGTTCGACACCATCCAGCCGGTGATCGGCGGGATTTTCGAGGAGTTCGGCGGCGGTCGCAAGGTTGACCAGACCTGGGAGCAGATCAGCTACAAGGACGCGGCCCTGTGGTATGGCACTGATAAGCCGGATTTGCGCAACCCGTTGAAGATGCAGGTCGTTTCGGACCATTTCCGCGATTCCGGTTTTGCGATCTTTGCCAAGCTACTGGAGCGGGAGGGCACCGAAATCCGCGCGATTCCGGCCCCGACCGGGGGCAGCCGCAAGTTCTGCGACCGCATGAACGCCTTTGCCCAGAAGGAGGGGCTGCCGGGAATGGGGTATATTTTCTGGCGTGAGCGCGGGGCGGACAATCGAGATTCATTGAAGACATATTTAGGAGCCTTGGTGAGGGCGACCTCTAACGAAGCTAAAATTGAGGCCGAAAAACTTCGACCGACCTCGCCATCCATTGAAGAACTTGAGTCGGTTAAGACTCGCATTCTCAAGTCTGTGGGAGAAAATGACTTTACCAATGCGTCATTTCTGTATGAGGCGCATTTCGGAGAACGCGAAGCCGCCGGCCCCCTCGCGAAGAACATCGGCCCCGAACGCACCGAGGCGATCCGCCAGCAGTTGGGTCTGGGCTTGGGCGATGCGGCATTCTTCCTTGGCGGCAAACCGGCCGCCTTTGAAAAGGTCGCGGGCCGGGCGCGGACTGTCATCGGCGAGGAGTTGAACCTCACCGACACCGACCGTTTCGCCTTTGCCTGGATCGTCGATTTCCCGATCTATGCGCGGGACGAGGAGACGGGGAAACTCGATTTCGAGCACAACCCGTTTTCGATGCCCCAAGGCGGGATGGCGGCGCTGCAAGGCGACCCGCTCGACGTGCTTGGGTTCCAGTACGATCTGGCCTGCAACGGCTATGAACTGGTCAGCGGGGCCATTCGGAACCACAAGCCCGAGATCATGTTCAAGGCCTTCGAATTGGCCGGCTATGGCGCGGATGAGGTGAAAAAGCGCTTTGGCGGCATGGTCAACGCGTTCCAGTATGGCGCCCCGCCGCACGGCGGTTGTGCGGCAGGCATCGACCGGATCGTCATGCTTCTGGCGGACGAGGCGAACATCCGCGAGGTCATCATGTTCCCGATGAACCAGCGCGCCGAAGACCTGATGATGGACGCGCCCAGCGATCCGACCAACGACCAGCTGCGCGAATTGCGCCTGCGGGTGCTGCCACCCGAGGCTTGACACGCCTTTTTCCGCCGACTTTTATGGAAACCGACGGCATTCCCGGCGGCGACGCTTATATAGGGGCAAACCCAAGCCGAGGTTGCCGCCGCATGCCCTTTGATCCGACACTTGCCGCCATACGCTTTGGCTATGGCCTGTCGCCCGGTGTCGCGCCCCCTGCCAGCAGCGCCAGCATGCTTGAAGCGCTGCTGGGGCCCGACAGCGCCGCCGCCGATTGGCCGATCCCGACTTACAGCACGTTGATCCCCGCAACCAGAAACCTGCGCAGCCTGACCCGCGAGCGCACCCGTGCGCGAAATGCCGACAACCCGACCCAGTTGGCTGAACTGGCGTCAAAGGTCAGCGCATTGCAGGACGCCAATCGCGCCATCAAGGTGTCGACTTTTGCGCATACCCTGATCCGGGGCAGTTGGTCAGCCGATGCTTTCCGGGAACGGTTGACCGCCTTCTGGGCCGACCATTTCACCGTCCGCGCCGCGCAGGGGATGCTGCAGCATCTGGTGACCCCGTTTGTCGAAGAGGCAATCCGCCCAAATCTTGCCGAAACTTTCCCCCAGATGCTGCGGGCGGTCGTCACCCATCCGATGATGCTGTCGTACCTGAACCAGAACACCTCGGTTGGACCGACAAGCCGGGCGGCGCGGGGTGGCAGGCGGGGCCTGAATGAAAATCTGGCGCGAGAGTTGCTGGAACTGCACACCTTGGGTGTCACTGCCGATTATGGCCAGGACGACGTGCGCGAACTGGCCGAATTGCTGACCGGTTTGTCGATCGACGAGAATGGCGATTTCGAATTCGATGCCCGCATTGCCGAACCGGGCGCAGAAACCCTGCTGGGGACGACATACGCAGCGGCCGACTCGCTGGATAACATTCATGCGGCGCTGGACAATATCGCCACGATGCCCGCGACCGCCCGCCATATCGCCACGAAACTGGCGGTGCATTTCGTCGCCGACACGCCCGACAGCGGGCTGGTCGATGCAATTGCGGCGACGTTCGATGCCACCGGCGGCGACCTGATGGCCGTCTATGGGACACTGCTGGCTCACCCCGCGGCGTGGCAGCCGACGCTTGCCAAGGTCAAACCGCCGGTCGCCTTTATTACATCGGCGTTGCGGGCATTGGCGGTCGGGCCTGACGCCCTGACCGGGCTTGCGAACGGCGAGTGGCGAAAGACCATGGAGCGCCCGCTCCGGGTCATGGGGCAGGATTGGGAAAAGCCGCTTGGCCCCGACGGCTGGCCCGAAGATGCCGCCGCCTGGATCACTCCGCAAGGCATGGCTGGGCGGATCGACTGGGCGATGTCGGCGCCCGAAGTGTTGCGCCCCGATCTTCCCGACCCGCGCCAGTTCGTGCGCGACGCATTGGGCAATTTGGCGCCGGATGCGGTCATCTTTGCCAGCCAGGCGGCGGAAACCCGCGCCGAGGGCATTGCGCTTGTCCTGACCTCGCCCGCCTTCCAAAGGAGATAGCTGATGGACCGCCGCAAATTTCTGCGAAACGGGGCACTGTTTGGCTGTTCCGCCGCCGCCAGTCCGCTATTCGCGCCGATCGCCTTTGCCAGTGCGCCGTGGGACAACCGGCTTGTCGTCATCATCTTGCGCGGTGCGATGGACGGGCTTGATGCGGTGCGCCCGGTGGGCGATGCCGACTGGGCCGGGCTGCGCCCCACAATTGGCGGCTTGCCTGGCCCGGACCTGACTGGTTTCTTTGCTTTGCATCCGGCGCTTGCACACCTGATGCCCCTCTGGCGCGCCGGCGAAGTCGGTTTTGCGCACGCTGTTTCGACCCCCTACCGCGACAAGCGCAGCCACTTTGACGGGCAGGACATCCTCGAGGCGGGCGTGGCGAGCCTGACCGGCGGTCAGCGGGATGGCTGGCTGAACCGGTTGATGCAGACGGTGCCGGGCATCTCTGCCGAAACCGCCTTTGCCGTTGGCCGCGAGCAGATGCTGATCCTGACCGGCGCCGCGCCGGTTTCGGCATGGTCACCCGAGGCCCGCCTGCGCCTTTCACAGCAAACCCGCAGTTTGATGGAGATGGTGCTGCATGACGATCCCCTGTTCCGGAGCGCCTCTGCCGAAGCCTTGGCCATCGTCGATTCGATTGCGCTGGGCAGCGAAGCTGACGATGTTGCCGCCGATCTGGCCGACAGTCCCATGATGGCCGGTGTCACGGCGAACGGCGATCATATCAAACTGGCCGAATTTGCCGCCACCCGGTTGCGTGGCGAAACCCGCATCGCCAGCTTTTCAATCGGTGGCTGGGACACCCACCAACAGCAGACCGGCGGGCTGACCCGGTCTTTGACCGCCCTTGCCGATACGATTCTGACCTTGCGCGCCGGTCTGGGGCCGGTGTGGGAGAAGACGGGGGTCATCTGCATGACCGAATTCGGGCGTACCGCCCGCGAGAATGGCACCAGAGGCACCGACCACGGGACCGGTGGGGCGATGGTCTATGCCGGGGGCGCTCTGCGGGGCGGTCAGGTTGTGACAGACTGGCCCGGGCTGGCCGAGGCCGACCTTTACGCGGGCCGCGATCTGCTACCGACCCGCGATGTTCGGGCCCATGCCGGTTGGATCATGCGCGGCTTGTTCGGCGTCGCCGGAACGGTGATCGAGAACGCGGTATTTCCGGGCCTCGACCTGGGAGCCGATCCGGGCCTTGTTCTGTGAATCATCTCGAAAATGGGGCCGGCTGACTGGCGCAGTTTCAACCCCGGCCAAGGTCATTTCCAATGTGGCAGTCAGTTGACGCCGCAGGCCGATGCGAAGTGAGAGATCAGGCACCGGTGTCGAAAAGAATCACGGCGGCGGTGCTGTCATCAGCCAGTGATCGCGGCGCCGCGCCGATCGTGGCCATCACCGCCGCAGCCAACAGGACCAGTCCCGCAGTCAGGATCATCCAATCGACGGTCGTGTTGCCATTTTCCCCGCCCCAGTAGGTTTCGATGAAATGTGCCATCTGCAATGTCCTGGTCATTCACGGCGAAGTCGCCGCCATAGACACAAGCATGCTGCGGAAATTCGGCATGTTTTGGCCCACCGCAAGGTCATTCTGCGTCAGGCAATGGCCCGATCACGGCAAAACTGCGGCGGTTCGGTTCGGTGGCTGTCAGATTGACGCCTGCCGCGCCAGCCGGTCGTCGACCAGTTCAAGCAACCGCAGGATACTCGGCTTCATCGACCCGCCGACCAACCGGCTGGTGGCAAGCGCCTGTGCTGCGCTGTCAAGATCGCGATCACCCGCCGAACGGGCAACGCCGCCCAGAAACTGCGCGACGTAGTCTATCGTCGTGGCGTCGTCGGGGGTTTTCAGGATCTCGGCTACATGCGCCAGATCGTCGCGAAAGGCGATCCGGTCGGGGATCATTTCCGTCTGGGTGACGATGCGCAGGCCGCGTGGACGACGATGCGGCGGCAGATGGCCAAGGATCGCATTTTGAAACTGTGCAAGATTGGCAATCGGTTTCGCCAGAAAACCGTCGGCCCCAGCTGCCATCGCCCGCGCCTCGCCATCCGGATCGCCGCTGCTGCCCAACAGAACATCGACACGCTGCTGCGACCGTGCAAGATCGGCGATCAGCACCTCGCCCGAACCATCCGGCAGCCCCAGGTCGGCAATGACCACCGCCGGGCGATAGACCCCAAGGTGGCGGCGGGCATGCGCCAGACTGTCGGCCCGCCGGATCCGGGCCCCCGAATGCAGGCACAGCAGGCGTAGCGCCTCGCAGGCAAATCTGCTGTCTTCGACCGCGAGTACGGTCAATCCCAGCAGCGGTCGCTGCGCCGTCGGTGTCGGTGTTGTCAGGAAACTTTCGGGGCTATCCATCGTCATCCCTCCGGGTGTTGGTGTTGCCGTTCGCCTCATTCAAACGTCAGCAAAGTGAATCCAAGGTTAACGGATCTGGCAGAAGGGCACCGATAGTGGCCGTTGCACCTGCCCGGCGGGCGCGACATAACGGACCGGCGCAGCCAGCGGAGTTACCCGATGATCGGTCGCCTGAACCATGTCGCCATCGCCGTGCCGGATCTGGCTGCCGCCACGGCCCAGTATCGCGGGGCTCTGGGTGCCGATGTCGGCCCCGAACAGCCCGAACCCGACCACGGTGTCACCGTCGTTTTCATCACCCTGCCCAACACCAAGATCGAGCTGCTGACGCCGCTTGGCACTGACAGCCCGATTGCCGGTTTCCTTGCCAAGAACCCCGCCGGTGGCATCCACCACATCTGTTACGAGGTCGCCGACATCACCGCCGCGCGCGACCACCTGATCGCCAGCGGTGCCCGTGTTCTGGGGTCGGTCGACCCCAGGATCGGGGCGCATGGTAAGCCGGTCCTGTTTTTGCATCCCAAGGATTTCAACGGCTGCCTGATCGAGATCGAACAGGTCTGACCCCGCCCGAAAGGAGCCCCGCGTGGCTATTTCATCTGCCATCGTCATGTTCGCCGTCATCTGGTTCATGGTGCTGTTCATCGTCCTGCCCCTGAACCTTGTCACCCAAGGCGAAGACGGCAAGGTCGTGCCGGGTACCCATTCCTCGTCTCCGGCCAATCTGAACGTCAAACGCAAGGTCTGGCTGACGACGGTCTGGGCGATCGTCGTCTGGGCAGTCTTTGCCGGCACGATCATTTCGGGCGTCATCACCCTGCGTGACCTGGACTGGTTTCACCGGATGAGCACGCCCGAAGTCAGTGGCGGTTAGAACGCATGCCGCGCTGTCTGCTTGCCATCCTTGCGGTGGTCTGGTCGGTCACTGTGGCCCGGGCCCAGGATATTCCCGCTGCCCGCCCCGGGGCGGACCGCGCCGTCATTTTCGACATCGACGGGACACTGACCCCATCGGTCTGGGCCTACCGGTTCGCCCGGCCCGGTGCGGCCGAGGTGGTGCAGTCCTATGCGGCGGCGGGGGTGACGGTGGTCTACCTGAGTGCGCGACGCCGGTTGTTTCAGCACGAGATGCCCGAATGGCTGGCCGAACACGGGTTTCCCGACGGGCCGCTGTATCTGACTGCGACGCCAAACGAACGGGCCGACAACGCGGCGTTCAAGTCCCGCATCCTGACCGCCTATGTCGATCAGGGCTGGCAGATCGTCGCCGCCTATGGCGATTCGGCGTCGGATTTCGCGGCTTATGGCGCGGCGGGGATCCCGCCTGCGCATGTCTTTGCACTGCGTCGATTGTGGTATGACACCTGTCTGCCGGGGGTCTATCAGGGCTGCTATGACGCTTGGGCCGAACTGGCGGCGGGCGCGGCCCGGATCGCACGGCCCTAAAACGGTTCAGGTTTTCTTGGAAACGGTCGGATCGAAAATCGCGATCGCGCAGTGCGAGAGGCAGCGAATTCCGATTCCGATGAAACCTGAACCGCTCTAGCCCCGCCGGTCGCTGACCGCCAGGCGATGATAAAGATGCGTGAACGTCGCCGCCCCCAGCACCGGGATCAGCAGATTGACCAGCGGGATCGTCAACGGCATCGCCATCAGGCACCCGGCCAGCCAGATTTGCCCAGAGTGCCGCGACCGCAGCGCCCGCGCTGCCGCCCGCCCCTCGCGCCGCATTGCTGCCAGCATGAAATACTCGCGCCCCAGCAGGAACCCGTTCAGCCCGTAAAAGATGAATGGCACGCCAAATGGCAGAAAGGCGATCAGCACCAAAACCAGCAGGTTGGCAGTGATGATCAGCCCGAGGAAATTCACGGTGTCCTTGAAGCCGTCCCAGACCGTCACCCGGGGCACTGCGGGCAGCCGCGGATAATGCCGGTCTTCGACGGCCTGTGCCACATCATCCAGAAACAGCGAGGTGATGGCACTTGCCACCGGGATCATCAGAAAGATCGACAGCACGACCATCAGAAACAGCGACCCCCAGCCCAGCAGGTCGCCGATCCACGTGACCGGCCCGATGCCCGGAATTTCGACGACGCCGGGGGCCAGGCTGTTGATCAGCCAGAGCAGCGCCGCATAGGCCCCGACCAGCAGCGCCACCGCCAGCCCGACGCCCAGCCACAGCACCCGCCGGAAACGCGGATCCGACAGTTGCGCCAGCGCCTTGGCGAAATCGGCGAAGATCATGCGTCGCGCCATGTGGTGAGGGCGGTGATATCCGGTCTGGGGCGGTCGCTGACCTGCCCCTTGGGCGTGCCAAGGTGGATCACCCCGGCTACGGTCTCGTGATCCGCCAACCCCAGATGATCGCGTGTGAAATTGCGGTCGTGCATGTAAACGCCGCTGAGCCAGTTCGCCCCCCAACCTGCTGCCTGCGCGGCGTTGACCAGCGACAGGCAGACCGCCCCGGCGGAATATATCTGTTCGATGTCGGGCACCTTGTCGGAGGGTTTCGGGGACGACACAACGACGACGGCCGCGCCCGAAGTCTGGTATGTGTCTGCCGCCTTGGCGATCTTTTCCGGGATCATGCCTAGCCGTGGGCCAGCCGCAAGTATCGCCGTGGCCAGCCCTGACAGCGCCATGTCGGAAACGACGATGAACCGCCAGGGCTCCAGCTTGCCATGATCGGGCACCCGCGCCGCTGCGGTCAGCAGTTCCGCCAGCTGGCCCCGGTCGGGGTAGGGCGCGGCCAGCAACCGGGCCGGAACCGATTGGCGCGTCAGCAGGAAATCAAGCGTTTTGGACATGGGCAGCCTTTCTGGTTGCGCCCTAGATAGGATCAACCGAGCGCCGATGCCATATCCGCGATCACCCCGTCGATATAGGCGTCAAACCGGGCGTCTGGCTGGCGCAGGGCGAACACGTCGCCAAAGGGGTCCGGCGCGGTGATGCTGCTGCCGGACATTTCGGCCAGCACGGCATGGCCGCAGAAGGGCACGTAAACCTCGGAATAGCCGCCTTCGTGGACCAGCAGCACCTTGCCGCCGCAGATGTCGGCGGCAAGGTCCATCACCTGCCGGGTCATGGCGCGGAAGGTTTCCTGATGCGCCAGCATCCGGCCCAGCGGATCATTCGCCGCCGCGTCGTAGCCGCAGGCGACGATCACCACGTCGGGGGCAAAGGCGCGGATCGCGGGTAGGGCGAGCCGCTCCATCGTCGCCAGATAGGCGGTATGGCCGCAGCCGGGGGGCAGGGGGATGTTGAGGTTGAACCCGGTTCCCGCGCCCTTGCCCCGGTCGGCGAAATGGCCGGTATCCATCGGATAATTGCGGTCCTGATGGATCGAGACAGTCAGGGTGTCGGCGCTCTCGTAATAGATCGCCTCGGTCCCGTTGCCGTGGTGCACGTCCCAGTCCAGCACCGCGACGCGCAGTCCGAGGGTGGCGGCGCGGGCGGCCTCGACGGCCACGGGGATATTGGCGAGCAGGCAGAACCCGTTCGGCCAGTCCGGCAGGCAGTGGTGGCCGGGCGGGCGTGACAGGGCATAGGCGTTGGCCATGTCCCCCGACAGAACCGCCGCCAGCGCCGCCGATGCCAGACCCGCCGACAATGCGGCAATCTCGTAGCCGCCGGGGCCGAAGGGGGTGCGTCGCCCCATTTCACCCCCCGCGCCGTCGGAAAGTCGTTTGAAGTCATCCAGATAGCTGGCCGGGTGGATGCGCAGCAGGTCGTCGCGGGTCGCCGGGTCGGCCCCCCGCAGGGTCAGGTCGCCCGTCAGCCCGGTCACGTCAATCAGGTTCTTCAAACGTCGCTTGGTCTCCGGGTTTTCCGGCAAGCCGCCAGTCGCCGTCGGCTGCACCAGCCCGCCCACCGGCAACATCCCCGCATAGTTGCCCCCGGCGTGCCAGAAACAGCGTTCGTCCCAGAAAAAGCCCGTCGTCATGTCAACCTCTTGCGATGGGTTACACCCATCCTACGTCCAGTCGGCGTGAAATGTGCCGGGTTGGTCAAGCCGTTCAAAGCCGTGGCGGCCAAAGAAATCCCGCTGCGCCTGAATGATGTTGGCTGTGCCCTGAGCTTGGCGCATCGAGTCAAACCAGCCCAACGCCGCCGCGAGGGCAGGCACCGCGTGGCCACCATTGATCGCCGCACTGACAACGCTGCGCAGGGCCGGGATGTCGGCCTGCAATTGCGTGACAAAGGCCGGGGCGAGGATCAATTGCCCGGCGGGCAGATCGCCCCGGAACGCCTCGGCGATGTCAGACAGCATCGCCGAACGGATGATGCACCCGGCCCGCCAGATCTCGGCGATCCGGGCAAAGTCGAGTGACCAGTCGTATTCGGCGGAGGCCGCTGCAAGGATCCGGAAACCTTGCGCATAGTCCAGTATCCGCGCTGCACCAAAGGCCCGCGCCAGCGTGTCGTCGTCCAGTTTCAGGGTGTCGCGGTCGCCGCCCAGCACCTTTTCGGCCAGCACCCGCGTGTTCTTTTCTGCCGACCAAGCGCGACCGGCCACCGCCGCCTCGATCATCGTCGCGGACTGGCCAAGTCTGACCGCCTCTATCACGGTCCAGCGGCCAGTGCCTTTTTGTCCGGCGCTGTCGCGGATGACGTCGACGGTGGGTTTGCCCGTCGTCGGGTCTATGTGTTGCAACACCTTGCCGGTGATTTCGACCAGATAGGATTTCAGCGGGCCCTTGTCCCATTTGGCGAACAGTTGGCCGATGTCCTGCGGGGCGCGGCCAAGCCCGTAGCGGAGCAGTCCGTAAACCTCGGCGATCAACTGCATGTCGGCGTATTCGATGCCGTTGTGGACGGTCTTGACGAAATGCCCGGCACCATCGGGACCAAGCAGATCGACGCAGGGGTCGTCATCATAACGTGCCGCGATGGCCCGCAGGATCGGGCGCAACTGTTTCCAGCTGTGATCGGTCCCGCCGACCATGATCGACGGCCC
>JBBKXP010000011.1:0-15432 GCA_037969545.1 Paracoccaceae bacterium
ATCGTGCGCCGGCTACGCGACACACCCTGCAATGATCAATACTGTCGTTGGTGCCGCACTCAAAACGATCCCAAAGGACTTCTCGATAGGTGGTTTGGCTTTCCCGAATTTAGGCCAAAGCCAGTAGGGCCAGATGGTCGACCGCTCCAGGAAACCATTGTGGCGGCGGCGATTTCAAAGTCGTCAATCCTGGGCATTCTGCCAACCGGTACGGGAAAATCAGTTTGCTACCAATTGCCCGCCCTGTCTCAGTTTCAAAAGACCGGGGCACTTACCGTCGTTATCTCGCCCCTAGTCGCCTTGATGGCTGATCAGGTCGAAGGGATGCGTCGGCAGGGGATTACGTCCTGTGTGACGCTAAATGGCATGCTCTCGATGCCTGAAAGAAATGACGCACTGAACCAAGTTCGGCTCGGAAACGCGGCTATGTTGCTCATCTCTCCGGAGCAACTCCGAAGTCCGTCGGTTCGCTCAGTCCTCGGCCAAAGAGAAGTTGGTTATTGGGTGCTTGACGAAGCACATTGCGTTTCAAAGTGGGGGCACGATTTCCGCCCGGACTACCGATATGTTGGTCGATTTATCAAAGAATATTCGGGTGATGAGCCGCCCGCCCCAATCATCAATCTGACTGCCACCGCAAAACCGGACGTTATTAAAGACATCACAGCGCATTTTCGCGTGCAACTGGGGCTCGAGCTGCAATTGCTGGATGGAGGTGCAAAACGCGATAACCTCTCCTTCGAGATCATTCCAACGGATAAAGGCAAGAAGTTCGGCGATGTCGTCAAAGTCCTTGAGGAGGCTTTACCTACGAGCGGTAGCTCCGGTGCAATTATTTACTGCTCGACGCGATCAGCAACCGAGCGTGTCGCAGATTTTTTGAAGGAGCGCGGTTATGCTGCAGCGCATTACCACGCTGGACTGAAGCCGGAAGAGAAACGCGACGTGCAAATGCAATTCGCAAGTGGTGAGTTGCGTGTCATTGCCGCTACCAATGCTTTTGGGATGGGGATTGATAAGCCTGACATCCGGCTTGTTGTTCACGCAGACATCCCAGGTTCGCTCGAAAACTATCTGCAAGAGGCGGGGCGCGCCGGCCGTGATCGGGATCACGCAAGATGCATCCTCCTATTCAGTCGCGACGACATCGAACGTCAGTTCAGCTTGTCCGCTCGTTCCAGACTAGAAAAACGTGAGATTGGGGCAATTCTTAAGTCTCTCAGACGTCTGGATCGCAGGACCAAGCAAAAGGGAGAGGTAGTCGCCACGCCGGGGGAGATCGTTAGTGAGGAAAAAGAGCTCGAGTTTGAACGTGACTCTGCGACAGATGACACGCGGGTCAAGACGGCGGTCTCCTGGCTTGAGGAATCGGTCTTACTGAGGCGTGAAGAGAACCGCACCCGGGTTTTTCCATCGTCTCTAAGAATCCGCACGCTCGAGGATGCTGGTAAACTCATTGCAAAGGCCGACTTCACCGACCGGTATCGTTTAAAGCTAAAATCTCTCGTTCAAAGCCTGATCAACGCGCCGCCGGATCAGGGCATTTCCACCGATGAGCTATGCGGGATCGCAGGGTTCTCATCTGGACAGATGCGCAAGGCGCTCAATGACCTTGAGACCCTCGGTATCGCCTCAAATGACACGGCGATCACGATCTTTGTCCATCTGGGTGTTGAGGACTCTTCGGAAAAGCGTTTGCTCGAAGCCAATAGTCTCGAAAAAAACCTGATAGACAAAATCCGCGAATTTGCACCTGATCTGGAAAAGGGTGTGTCATCGACACTCAATCTGAAGATCGCATCCCAAGAGCTACGAGACGCGGGGCATGCCACCGTGCGTCCAGATATTGTCGATCAACTTGTCCGAGGGATCGCCAGAGATGGTCGCGACGAAAGCGATGGTATTGGCAGTCTCCAGGTGCGAAAAATTGATAGGGAACATCTTTCCGTTCAGCTTCGCCGATCATGGCAGGCGCTCTCGGTTACAGCCCAACTCAGGCGCCTAGCGGGACGAGTTTTGCTACATGCACTCCAAAAAGCTGCACCTGAGCGCACAAGAGGCAAGGACATCCAGATAGAGACGACGCTGGGCGCTCTGATGGAGGCTTTGAATAGCGACTTGGAACTGAGTAGCGCGGTCACAGATCCAACAAAGCTTCTCGATCGCGCACTCCTTTGGTTGCATGAGCAAGGAGTAATAACTCTAGGAAAAGGCCTCACAATATTCAGACCGGCGATGACTATTAATCTTGAGCCTGGTAACCGCTTGTTTACAGAATCCGATTTTGAGCCGCTTAAGCTTCACTATCATGAGCAAGTTCTTCAAACTCATATTATGGCCACCTACGCGGAACGTGGTTTGGAGTCTTTGAGCGATGCACTGAAGCTCGCGGACGAATACTTCACGTCCGATCGTGATTCATTCATTCAGAAATGGCTGCCGGGCCGAGGTGCAGAGCTACGGCGACAGACGACGCCGGAATCGTGGCGCACTATTGTCGAAGACCTCGGGAACTCCAACCAGGCGCGCATCGTTGCAGATGACCGCGAGCAAACGAATGTCTTGGTTTTGGCGGGGCCGGGTTCTGGCAAGACGCGTGTCCTGGTCCACAGGATTGCTTATCTTATTCGTGCCAAGCGTGAGAATCCACGCGGCATTCTTGCGCTGGTCTACAATCGCCATGCCGCGACCGAAATTCGACGACGACTTTTCGAACTTATAGGTGACGATGCACGAGGGGTGACGATTTCCACCTGTCATGGTCTCGCCATGCGGATGGTTGGGGCCAGCTTTGCCAAGCAGGCTGAGAAGGTCGATAGCGTTGCTTTCGATGAGATCATGGGCCAAGCGGCGGCTCTTCTGAAAGGTGAGGGGCTGTCGCGCGACGAGGCCGAAGCGCAGCGGGATACACTCATCGAGGGATACCGCTGGATTCTGGTGGATGAATACCAGGATATCGGTCCCGAAGAATATGAGCTCATTGCCGCTGTTGCGGGCCGCTCAATCGAGGACGAGGATCGGCGTCTTAGCTTGTTTGCAGTCGGCGACGACGATCAGAACATCTATGCGTTTACTGGTGCTTCCGTGGAGTTCATTCGTCGCTTCGAAGAAGATTACAAAGCCCAGCCGACATATTTGGTTGAGAACTACCGGTCGACAGAGACCATAATCCGTGCGTCGAACCAGGTAATCGCGCCGGCATCCAACCGGATGAAAGCGGGCCATGACATCGATGTTAACCGGGCCCGCAAGAACGATCGGGGAGGTGGCGAGTTCGAGCGCCTCGACAGTGTGGGACGCGGGCGCGTGCAGGTCTTGAAGGACGCTGGTGATGAACAGACCCAGGCAGTTCTTGCCGTTGAAGAGCTGGAGCGCTTGTCGAAGCTCGTGCCGGATTGGAATTGGGCTAAGACCGCAATTATAGCGCGCGATTGGAAGTTTCTTCAGCCAGTGCGAAGCTATTGTGAGGCGCGCGGCATCCCCGTTCAGACAGCAAACGCTGATCTCCCAAATTTCTGGCGCCTTCGCGAAACTCAATCACTTGTGAAGTGGCTGCGAGGCCGGGATCGATCAGGTCTTCATGTCTCGGAGCTGTCAGGATGGATGGAGGACCAACCGGATGGGCCCTGGTGGTCCATACTTAGAGAGGGCGTTGACGACTTCGTGCGTGAAGTCGGTGATCGCGAGACGGATCGCAAAGACATTCTTGAATGGCTCGCCGAGTGGGGGCGCGACATTCGCAAGCGTCAAAGTGGCCTGCTTTTGCTGTCGGCTCACCGGGCTAAAGGATTAGAGTTTGACGACGTCGTGGTTCTCGATGGTGCGTGGGATAGGCGGTCTAAGGAAGAAGACCGCGATGCAGCCCGGCGGCTCTACTATGTGGCAATGACGCGAGCACGCCGCAGCTTGGCACTTGTGACGATGGGGAGCCACCATCCAATCCTGGATGGGCTCAATGACGAGCCATTTCTTGCCCGCCCGCGCGACCAAAGTTCCGTTGATGTTTCTGAGTGTAGAAAAACTTATCGAACACTTGATCCGTCGGAGGTCGATTTGAGCTTTGCCGGTAGGCTTTACGACGGCAACCCTTCTCTGCAGGCTCACAAACGCCTCAAAACCGGCGACCCAGTTTTCTTGAAGCAGCAAGGAGACCGCTGGTTGTTGACGGATCATGAAGGAATACCGGTTTGTCGACTGGCCAAGAAGTTCGCCGCACCTTCTGGTGCAGAGTTTCTTCATGGCTATGTTTACGCAATGACGACGCGCGTTCGCAACGACTCGGCTGAGGAGTATCAGTCTCAACTAATGAGAGATGACTGGTGCGTTGTGCTGCCGGAACTGGTTTTCGGGCCTTCATCAAATCTTGGCAGGCTTGGTTAGATGTCTCACAAATAGAGAACGAGAGGGTGTCAGATAGCTGTTGCTGCACTTATTCCTGATCCGCGATCTGTGTGGTTTTGCACTTGATAGGCAGCATTGCCAGCAGTGCGCGGTAGGGAAGATATGACTTCATACCTGTGGCCGGGCCTGAAACGAAATTCTGATAGCCTTTCCTCGTTTGAAATAGCACCTTGGAGATTGGCTGGTATGTTTCTTGCCATTGCCTCAGTTTCAACTCGATTTCGCCGAACTTTCTAAGTGAGTATTCCCCCTAACAATAAGTTATTTTTATGTATTCGAGAGCATTAGACCTTTTAAGATTGGCCGACCTCACCTCGAGCAAAGCAGGTGAGTGTCAGATTTTCTCGGAGCAAGATGCCAGACGGTGAATTGCTCGCCCGCATTGGTTCTGCTGGGAAGGAATTCACAGTGACTAAACTTCGTTTCGTCCACACTGCCGACCTTCATCTGGGCAAGCCTTTCGGGGGATACGCCGAGGCTGATCGCCTTCGCGTCGTTCGCCGCAGCATTATCACGCGACTTGTCGAGGTTGCTCGCAGCGAAATGGCGCCCGATGTGCTGGTCGCCGGTGATCTTTTTGAGACGCCGAACCCGTCAGCGCAGACCTGGCGGCAGGCCGTGGCCGAAATGGCGGAGGCCACTGACGTCACCTGGTGGCTCCTGCCAGGGAACCACGACAACCTCGCACAGGCGCGCACTACCTGGGAGGCGATCCGCGACCTTGGGCATGACAATGTCCGCGTCCTTTTCGAAGCAGAACCAGTTGCCCTGAAGGAGGGTGCGTTTCTTCTGCCTGCCCCGCTTCTGACACGCCGACCGGTGTCCGACCCAACGGCTTGGATGGATGACTGTGTTACAACCGATGGAGCCATCCGCATCGGCCTTGCCCACGGGCCAGTGCAGGGTTTTGACGAGGGCGAGATGCCCGCCGATATCATCGCGCCCGATCGCGACAAACGAGCAGGCCTCGACTATCTGGCACTTGGTGACTGGCATGGAATGACGCGTGTTTCCGATCGTGTGCGCTATTCGGGCGCGCCAGAGAGCACCGACTTTCGACATGACGGCCGCGGCGTTTGCCTCGTCGTCGAGATTGAAGGACCCGGCCTCTCACCGAAGGTAAGCGAGGTCGAGACTGGCACCTTTGATTGGCGCACGATCAGCCTCAATCTCGTGCCGGGCGACGATCCGGATGTCATGCTGGAGGAGAAGCTGCCGAAAACTCCACGCCGCGACATGCTCGTCAAGGTGGTCGCGTCTGGGCGGATCCCATTGCGTGATGCTTCGGCGCTTGCCGCCATGGAAACCGGGATTGGTCCGGATTTCTGCGATTTCAGGGTCAATATGGCCGACCTTGGGATTGAGGTCGAAGTGGCGGACCTTGACGCGATTGCTCTAGGCGGAGCCCTGCGTGCCGCAAGCAACGCCTTGGCGGATGAAGCGCACGACGAGGCTCTGTCCGAGCGCGACCGGAACATCGCGGAAGCCGCACTCCGACGACTCCATGCTATCGTGGTGGAGGACGGGGTATGAAACTTCGCTCTATCACACTCGACAATGTCCGGCGCTTCACAGAACCAGTGACGGTCGGCCCCTTTGGCGACGGAGTTACGCTACTCTGCGAGCCCAACGAAGCCGGGAAGTCGACGCTTTTCGATGCCCTCCACGCTCTTTTCTTCGTCAAGCACGGCAGCCAGGCGAAAGAGATCAAGGCACTTCGCCCTCATTCCGGTGGCAGCGTCGCCGTCGAGTGCGAACTCGACCACGAGGGAGCAATTTGGCGTGTCAGGAAGCAATGGCTTTCGAGCGCGGAGGCCCGCGTCTGGCAGGATAAAAGTCTCATGCACCAGGGAGATGCCGCGGAAGACTGGCTCTCCGGACTTGTCGCCGGTGAGGCGGGAGGTCCGGGCGGGCTTCTTTGGGTGCGACAGGGACGCGTGTCGCTGTCCATTGATGGTTCCTACGGCGGAGCCGACCGAAAGGGGGATGAATTTGAGAGGCGGCGCGACCTGCTGACGGCGATATCCGGGGCGATGGATGCCGTGACAGGGGGAGAGCGAATGGATCGCGCGCTCGATAAAGTCCGAAGTGATCTCAATCCTCTCGAAATTGACTCCGGCAAATCAAGGAAAGGCGGCCGCTGGCAATTGGCGGAAGCTCAGGTCACGAAGCTCGAAGATCATGAAGTCGAACTCCAAGCGATAGTCGAAGGTCTACGTAGCGATCTCGAACAAAGGCGCCGCCTTGCCGACGACCTTGCAGGGCTGCAGGACGCGGAAGGTGCTGCCCAACGTCGGGACGCCGTCACTCAGGCTGAGGCCGCACTCCGCGAAGCTGAGAGCCGAGCGAGTAAGGTAGCGGCAGCAGAAACTCGTGCAAAGCTCGCTCGACAGACTTTCGAAAGCGCCCGCGATGAGCAGACGCGGATCAGCGATCTGCGTAAATCGGCAGAACTGGCCGCTGAGGCGCACGAACTGGCAGCAGGCGAGAAAAGCGCGGCCGAGAAAAAGGCGAAAGTCGCAGACGATGCGCTTCGTGCGGCAAGGCAAGCTTTGGCTGAGGTACGTCGAGACAAGGCTGAGGCAGAGGCGGTCTTGCGGCGGATAATTTCCCGGGACGCGGCCGCGCGCGCCAGGAAGGATCGCGAGGCTCTCGAGAAACGTGTCGGAGAGGCTGAGAAGGCAGAAACCGAGCGGCTGGCATTTAAGGCCGAGGCAAAGAACGGACCGGATGCCAGCACTCTGCAAACAATTGAGCGTCTCACCCGCGACTTCGATACACAGCGCGGCATCCGGGACGCCGCAGCACCGCGGATTTCGGCCATCTACGAGCCGGGCGCGCGCCAAGTGGTCGTTGCCGGTACGCGGCTTGCTGCTGGCGAGACGCGAGTGCTTCCCGACGACGGGCGTATCGTGGTTCCTGGTATAGGAGATCTGCATATCTCGGGTTCGGATCAGGATGTCGATCTCGCGCTCGACGAAGCAGAACGGAAATTATCCGAAGCGCTCGCTGAGGGTGGCTGGCCGGATCTCGATGCACTTCATGCGGCTGCCCGCGCCCGCATCGACGCTGAAGGCGCGATGGAAAGGTCCGCAGACCGGCGCGACGTATTTGCGCCCAACGGCCTCGACGCCCTAAAGGAGGAGCTTGCCGATCTCAGCGAGGCTGAGGACGATGATGCGGACGACGATCTGCCGGAGCGTGCCGCCGCGGACGTCATCCTGCAGAAGGCCGACACAGGTTGCGACCGCGCCACCGTTGCCGAAGAAAAGGCCCGTGGACTTGCACAGGGCGCGGCGCTGGCGCTGGCCGTGGCAGAAACCAAGGAGACCTCGACGCGAAAGCTTTTTGAGAACACTGCAGCTGCGATCGAGAACTTTCCACCTGCCGATGCCGAGAGCGAAAATCAAAAGCTTATCGAACTGGAGAGGGCCAAGCGGCAAACGGAAGCAGAGCATTCAAAGATCGCCACCGACGCACCTGACCTCGAGGCCTTGGGGGCAAAACTAAAACGGGTCGCAAGTGTAGCCGAGCAAGCGAAGGAGGATGCCCGTCGCATCTCTGGCGAACTTGGCAAGATCGAAGGACGGATTGAGGTCCATGCCGAAGAAGGCGTCGAGGAGACGCTGGAAGAGGTGCGCGGAAACCTTGCCGCTGCCCGCGATCGGCTTGACCGCATCACTTTCGAGGTCGAGGTTCTGCGTCGTCTGCGCGACGCTCTGGAGGCCGCACAGAAGGACGCTCGCGAGACGTATTTCGAGCCGGTCGCGAAAGAGCTCCGACCGCTGCTGGCAGATCTCTGGGACGACGCAGAATTGATCTGGTCTGATGACACACTCCTTCCCGACGCGCTCGTTCGAAAAGGGACAGAAGAGCCGATCGACGTGCTGTCCGGCGGTACTCAGGAGCAGATCGCCTTCCTCGTCCGTCTGGCATTCGCGCGTCTTCTCGCGAAATCAGGACGCCACGCACCGCTTATCCTCGACGACGCGCTCGTCTATTCGGACGACGATCGGATCGAAAAGATGTTCGATGCACTCCACGGTGCTGCGGGTGATTTGCAGATCATTGTCCTATCCTGCCGACAGCGTGCCTTCCGAGAGCTAGGCGCGCCCAGCCTGACCTTTGAACGCGTGGTGGCGGACTGATGCAGAGGATCGGCGATGATCTTCGGCTGACGGAAACCTCCTGCGGAACTGCCAGGCGGGTGTACTTGGTGATTGTGCTCTGCGTTTTGCCGGTAGGGATTTTGGACGCTTCCCTTTCTGCTCAAAATTCAGAGGTCTTGTATGCCTGATCGTCAAGACTTCCGCTTTAGCGAATTGAAAGCTCGCCAGCGCGATATTCGTACGGGATTTCCGCAGGATTTCGGTCTGCGTATCCACCGAATGATCAGCTGGATTGGTCGCGCCGAAAGTGAGATGGAGGATCCTGCCGCAGCTTTCATATTCCTTTGGATAGCTTCAACGCCGCTTACTCCGACGGCGGCGATCTGGATGGCGAACAATTGAACGAGCGCCAGCGATTCAGAGGGTTTGTCGCCAAGCTGCTGGAGGGCGACCATGACGATCTCCTTTATCGTGCCGTGTGGCGCGATGAAGCGCGGCCCATATGTCTGTTCGTCGAGAATCGTTATGTCTATTCGCCTTTCTGGAAGTTTCAGCACGGCCGTGGCGGTATCGATTGGGAAACCAGCTTCGAATCCGGCAAGATAGTCTTTGACGAGGCGCTACATGGCGGCGACACTGCAACCGTGCCGTCGTTTCTTTTTGATCGCCTTTACATGCTGCGCAACCAGCTTATCCATGGTGGGGCGACATGGAATTCCTCTGTGAACCGTGAGCAACTTGAGTCTGGCGTGCGATCGCTTGGAGCGATCTTGCCAGCAATGGCAGACATAATGATGACCTACCCACTCGAGGAATGGGGTCGGCCGTTCTTTCCCGTAATTGAGGAGACGTCATGATCGATCATGACCTGGAAGTGGATGCGATTGAGACTGCGTCTGATAACTTGGTTCTCGAGTTCGAAGCCGCCGGCCGCGTAAATTTTGCGTCTGCCCAGAATGACGTTCCGGTTATCCGATCTCTTAAAATCAAAAACCCCACAAAAACGGCTTTTGAGGGACTGAAGCTGACTCTTGCTGCGTCGCCAGCAGTCATTCGTGAAAAAACCTGGATCATTGATCGACTGTCGCCGGGCGATGACTGCGCGCTGAGTGATTTGAATACTCCGCTCGATATCGAGAAGTTGGCCGGTTTGAACGAGGCCGAGCGCGGATATCTCTGCCTGACACTCGAAAACGACAGTGGCGTTCTGGTCAAGGAGCGATCAGGATTGGAGCTTCTTGCCCGGGATCAGTGGGGCGGGCTCGCTGACATGGATCGGCTTCTGGCCGCCTATGTTTCGCCGAACGACGCGGTTGTCGCGGGCATCCTTAAAGTGGCTTCACGGCTGCTTGAGGCGGCTGGCCAAGACGGGTCGATGGAGGGCTATCAGTCGAACGATCCGCGCCGGGCCTGGATGATAGCAGGCGCTATCTGGTCGGCTGCCACGGGGCTTGGTCTGACGTATGCCAACCCGCCCGCATCCTTCGAACGCGATGGCCAGAAAATTCGCTTTCCTCAGCGCATCAAGGCTGAAGGGCTAGCCACCTGTCTGGATACATCGCTTTTGCTATCAGCGGCCTGGGAGCAGGCCGGTCTCAATCCCGTCGTATTATTCACCGAGGGCCACGCTTTCGCTGGTGTTTGGCTGGTTCAGCGCGATTTCGGGCAGGTAACCGAGCCTGATGTCGTGGCGGTGCGAAAAGCTTCGCGTGCGCGTGAATTTATCCCTGTTGAAACAACTTTCTTGACCAAGCGGCCCACCATCAGTCTCGAGGAAGCAGCCGAGGCGGGACGCGCGCGACTTACCGAGGAGCGCGAGCACGAGTTTTTGGTGGCTGTCGATATTGCTCGGGCAAGGTCAGCGCGAATTCGTCCTCTTGCGAGCCATATCCCTGCTGTCGGCGAGGTTTCGGAACCAGAGGCGGATGCGGCACCGGCAGCGTTGCCGAAGCCAATCGATCTCGGTGTTTTGCCGGGTGAACTGGTAGAAACGGTGCCGGATACCGCTAAGGGGCGGATCGAACGATGGCAGAGCAAGCTTCTGGACTTGTCACTCCGCAACCGGCTTCTGAATTTCAAGACGACGAAGCAAACTGTGCCTTGCATGGTGCCCGAGACAGGACAACTCGAAGACGCGCTTGCGGACGGCAGCTCGTTTAGGGCGTATCCTCTTTGGGAAGACGATCCCATCGGTGAGCGCCGGGTCCCGGCGGACGAACGCGAGCGTATTATCTCCAGTGCGGTGAGCGATGCGTTCAGCCGTGTTCAAGTCACTGTCGATCTGGACAAGAGTGAGATGGACAAACGTCTCCTGTCACTGTTCCGCAAGGCAAAAAGCGACCTTCAGGAAGGAGGAACCAACACTCTGTTTCTCGCGGCCGGCTTCCTACGCTGGCAGCGTGAGGGCGAGGAGAAGCACTATCGCGCCCCTCTACTCCTTGTGCCTATCAAGCTAGAGAGACGGTCGGCGCGGTCAGAGTTCAGGATCGCGCATCATGAGGACGAGGTCCGATTCAACGCCACACTTCTGGAGTTCCTGAAGCGTGATTTCGATCTGTCTCTGCCTGAGCTTGAGGGCGATCTGCCCCGCGATGATAGCGGCATCGACTTGCCTTTAATTTTCGAGACGATGCGTGCGCGGGTGCGTGACATCACTGGGTTCGAGGTGATCGAGGAAATCGCGATCTCGACCTTCTCTTTCTCAAAATACCTTATGTGGAAAGACCTTGTAGACCGAACCGAAGAACTTCGTAACAACCGGCTTGTGGCGCATCTAGTCGACAATCCCGATCGCGCCTTTGACACTGGCGGTGGCGAGCCTTTGCGACCCGATGAGCTGGACACGCGACTTGCTCCCAAAGACCTTGTAACCCCTCTGCCTGCGGACAGTTCGCAATTGGCAGCGGTGGCTGCGGCAATGGAAGGACGCGATTTCGTTCTGATCGGGCCGCCGGGTACGGGCAAGAGCCAGACAATAGCCAACATCATCTGCCAATGCCTGGCCCATGGAAAGACAGTGCTATTTGTCGCCGAGAAGGCGGCTGCACTTGACGTTGTGCACCGGCGTCTCGAAGCACATGGTCTTGGTGATGCAGTGCTGGAGTTGCATTCCAACAAGACGGATCGAAAGCGCGTTCTTGCACAGCTTGGCAGGGGCTGGGACCGCACGGCAGCCCGGACCGACGCCGACTGGTTAGAGGTCAATGAAAAGCTGAGAATTGAACGAGACCGGCTAAACGAGTATGTCTTCGCTGTTCATTCGAAATCAAAACAGAGCTTTTCAATCTTTGAGGCGATCGGTTGGACTGCTGCGTCGCCCAGAGGTATTGCGCTCGAATTTGCAGACAAAGACGCACACGACGCAGAAAGCTTCCGAGCGCTCGAGGATATCGCAGAAATGCTCGGGCGTACCCGCGCAGCGACATCGAGCGTGCCTCAGATGGCTCTGATTCAAGCGACTGATTGGTCCTTTGCGTTGGAGGAATCAATTATTTCTTCGGCAAAGGCGTTGCGTGTTGCCGCCGGGCGCTTGACCACCGCTGGCGAGACGTTGGTGAAGGAGCTGGGCCTCGCACCCGAGCCTGCCATGCCCGCCGTCCGGATTGACCTTCTCGACCGACTTGCGGAGCGCGGCAATGACGATGCCGAGGACTTAGCCGCAGTGCCCGAACTTTCAGCGCGCGATCTTAACGCGGCGCTTGATCTATTTGCCGAGCGCCTAAAACGGCTGGATGAGGAGAAACGCCGCCTTTCGGCCAGTTACGAAGAGGCGGAGGCTCTCAGAATGCCGCTCGACCAGATGGATGCGGACTGGCGCGCGGCCAATGCCACGTTCTGGCCATTCTCTGCGCTCAAGCGGCGTGGTGTGCGCAAGCTGATGCAGACTTATGCTTCCAGTGGCGCTGCAAATCCACAAAGTGACATTGCGCCGCTGCGTGAGATGCGCGGTATTTTCGAAGCGCTTGGAACTGATCCAGTGGCTCCAATCGCCGGAAAAGAGCGGTCCGCCGCACGTGCCGCGCGCCTTGTCGAACAGGCCGTGTCGCTGCGCCGGGCTATGGACGAAGCCTCAAAAGTTTCGTCGGACCCGGTCGCCTTTGGTGGCGCGTGTGCGGCCCTTGTCGGGGGAGCGCAGGGAAAACTTTCCGAGGCCATTCGCGGCTGGTGTGCCTCACGCAGTGAATTCAAATCCAGCGTGTCGGATCTCATAAAATGCGATGCGGTCATCCCAGACCGTATTAGTCTTGGCGATCTTGTCCGCGAGATCGATATAGTTCTCGGAAACCGCGAGAAGCTTGCTGACTGGACACGCTGGCGCGACGCGCGAGTTCGAGCCGATACACGTGGCCTTGGACCGCTGGCCGACTGGCTTGAGAGCGGCGAGTTGACTGGTGACTGCGTTCGGGCATTCCGGTGCGCCTATGCGCGCTGGTGGCTGCCGCTGGCGCTCGATGCGTCGGAGCCGTTGCGGCGATTTGCACATTGGGAACATGAGGACATCATCCGGACCTTCGGAGAGCTTGACGACCGCGCCGCTGAAATGGCGCCAGCTGAAGTCATGCGTCGTATCAATCACTCTCTTCCTGCACGCGACGGCGTTCCTCGCAATTCAGAACTTGGTAAATTGCGCCACCAGCTTGGGCTGCAACGCCCCTCCATCGCGATACGTCCGTTGCTCGGCAGCCTGACCGAAACGTTCCCAAAGCTTGCGCCATGTGTTTTGATGTCGCCGCTGTCGATTGCACAATACCTTCCGGCCGGACAAGCGACCTTCGATGTTGTCATCTTCGACGAGGCGTCGCAGATCACCACTTGGGACGCTGTTGGAGCTATTGCGCGTGCACGTCAATCTATCATTGTGGGAGATCCAAAGCAGCTACCACCAACGAACTTCTTCGGTCGGTCAGACGATGGTGCCGACGAGGATAGCGATCCGCTTCTAGGCGACATGCCCTCCATTCTCGATGAAGTGGCTAACGCGGGCATTCCGACGCGGCGGCTCAACTGGCATTACCGCAGCAAGGACGAAGCGCTGATCGCATTTTCTAACCATCACTACTACGATGGGAGGCTGGTAACATTCCCGGCTCCAGCGACCGGCTCTGAAGCGCTGCGTTTCCACAATATAGAAGGGACATATGCTCGCGGGAGCGGGCGGACGAATGCCGATGAGGCAAAGGCTATTGTCAAGATGATCGAGCGTCGCCTGTCAGCTTGGCTCGAGTGGCCCGAAGAAAAGCGCCTGACGTTGGGCGTAATTACTTTCAACTCGCAACAGCAGGGGCTGATACTCGACTTTCTCGACGATCTCAGACGCCGCCGAGGCGATCTGGAATGGTTCTTTGAGGACGACCGGGAGGAGCCCGTGATAGTGAAGAACCTTGAGAACATTCAGGGCGACGAACGTGATGTGATGCTATTTTCTATCACGTTTGGGCCAGACGCCGCCGGCAAGCTGTCTATGGCCTTCGGCGCGCTGAACCAGGATGGCGGAGAGAAACGGCTGAATGTCGCGGTGACGCGCGCGCGTCAGGAACTCCATGTGTTTTCTTCTATTAGGCACGATCAAATCGACCTATCTCGTACTCGGGCTATTGGAGTCCGCCACCTGAAGACATTCCTCGATTACGCAGAGCGCGGAGCGATTGCGCTTCCTGCGGCAGAATCGGGTTCGCTTGGACCGGCGGAAAACCCCTTCGAGGCAGCAGTTGCAGATTCATTCGCCGCGAAAGGCTGGGAGGTGAGGACGCAAATCGGCGTCTCGGGATTCCGGATTGACCTTGGCGTCGTCCATCCAAGCAGGGGCGGCGCGTATTTGGCTGGTATCGAATGCGACGGAGCGACCTATCACGGTTCAGCGACCGCGCGCGATCGCGACAAGGTCAGGCAGGCTGTGCTTGAAGGGCTAGGCTGGAAGATCCTACGCATCTGGTCGACCGACTGGTTTCGCGACCCAAAGACCGTCGTCGAACGACTGCACAATCAACTTGAAGCATTGCTTGCGGAGGAGCAGGCGGCCTCGGAAATGGAAGAGTCACGGGATGAAGTGGATGACGATTTCGGCGCTCCTCGCGCTCTGCCGTCTCCAGGTTGGGAAGAAGTTGGCGAGGACATTGCGATGCCCACTAGCCAGCAAGCCCCGAACAACTTCAAACGAGAAATTTCTGCTGCCGCGCCGGCATCCCCGATGTCTGGATTTGGCGAAAGGCCAAATGCGTTGGAAAATGGTCCTTCACAGACGCCGGATATCGATCCGGATGCATTTTTCGAGGCGAGGTATTTATCGCAACTGCGACAGATGGTGGATGGGATTGTTGCGGAAAAGGCGCCGCTGCCGCTTACTGAGCTAGCCCGCGACATCGCTCGGGCACATGGCTGGCATCGTACAGGCCGGCGGATCATTGAGCGAGTTGAGGTCGCTGCGCTTCACGCCGATTGTCGTGCTGAAGGGCAAAGCGTTTTCGTTTGGCCCGCAGGTGGTTATAGTGATCGAGTTTCCTTTAGAGGTCTCGGCGAACGATCAATTCAGGAGGTTTCACGAAACGAGATTGCTTCGGTTCTCGATGGAATAGCTGAAGATCTCACCTATTCTGAAGACCCCGCGTTGGAACTCGCACGGACATTGGGAATCGCTCGGCTGAGCAATAGCGCGAGGGGCTATCTCGACGAGACCATGCGATGGCACCGAGGCGGCAATTCTGTATAGCTTGCGCTCATACGAAAGTGGATGACTCGATGTCTGCTTCCTACAGGGCGTGCCCTAGCGGTCTACAAAGATCAACGCAGCACTGGACCAAATTCGAACTAAAGCACTTTGCGTTTGATGTGAATCGACTGGGGATTCCCAAACTGGCTTTTGTCTGATTCACTTCCTTTGGGAGGTGGATCATGGGCAAGCCTTACTCTTTGGACCTTCGGCAAC
>JBBKXP010000012.1:0-18747 GCA_037969545.1 Paracoccaceae bacterium
ATAAAGCACCGCCGCGCCGACAATCACGGCGCCGCCAAGCACGATGGCAAGGGGACGACCGATGGGGGGCCCGTTGCCGGGCAGCGGTGCCCTGGCCCGGTCCGCCGCCAGAATCCGGCGAGCGATTTCGGTTCGGGTTCGCTCGGCATCGTCCTGCGCCAGAACGCCGCGGGCCAAATCGCGGTCAACCTCGGCCAACTGGTCGCGGTAGACGTCGATATCGGACGCGCCGGAGCCGTCGGGCACACCTCGCCACAGCGGCAAAACCAGCGCAATCGCCGCGACAAGTCCAAGAAGAATGGCAATTGCCCAGAAAAACAAGAGATCCCTCAATGTGGTTGCGCCTTCTACCTAGTCGTCCCGGTTCGGACAGAAAAGCCCTTGCGGCAACTGGTGCTGGTTGCTGCCATTGACCATGTCGCTATTGTGAAGCTTTGTGCCGCTGGCGGTATCCTTGGCTTGCCTTCCAAGGTTCACTACAAGCCGCAAGACCTGTTTCGCCACAGACCGAGGGATTCGCCTGAAATGAAACGCTATTCCGCCTTTGCCGTCGCTCGCGAGGCGCTGCGACATCATACGGGTTGGGAAAGGGCGTGGCGGTCGCCGGAACCCAAAGGCCGCTATGACGTGGTGATTGTCGGGGCCGGCGGGCATGGCCTGGCGACGGCCTATTACCTGGGCAAGAATTTCGGCATCACGAATGTCGCGATCCTTGAAAAGGGTTGGCTGGGCGGCGGCAACACCGGGCGGAACACAACCATCATCCGATCAAACTATCTGCAGGATCCGTCGGCGGCAATCTATGAAAAATCGCGAAGTTTGTATGAGACACTTAGTCAGGACCTGAACTACAACATCATGTTCAGTCCGCGCGGGGTCATGATGCTGGCGCAAACCCAGCACGAGGTGCGTGGTTACAAGCGCACTGTCCATGCCAACAGCCTGCAAGGCGTGGTGACCGAGTTCATCAGCCCGGCCCGGGTCAAGGAACTGTGTCCGATCATCAGCATCGACGGGCCGCGCTATCCGATTCTTGGCGCCCATTGGCATCCCCGTGGTGGCACCGCGCGGCACGATGCCGTGGCATGGGGCTATGCACGGGCGTGTTCGGACATGGGCATGGACGTGATCCAGCAGTGCGAGGTCAAGGGCGTCCGCGTGGCCGAGGGCAAGATCGTCGGCGTTGATACCACCAAGGGACCGATTGATTGCGGCAAACTGGGAATGGTCGTAGCCGGTCATACCGGGGTTCTGGCAGAGATGGCCGGGTTTCGCCTGCCGATTGAATCACTGGCGTTGCAGGCGTTGGTTTCCGAACCGATCAAGCCTTGCATGGACGTGGTTGTGATGGCCAATACCGTGCACGGTTACATGTCGCAGTCCGACAAGGGCGAGATGGTCATTGGCGGCGGCACCGACGGGTTCAACAACTTTACGCAGCGCGGTTCGTTTCATCACATCGAGGAGACCGTGCGCGCGCTGATCGAGACGTTTCCGATGATTTCGCGCCTCAAGATGCTGCGCCAATGGGGCGGGATCGTCGATATGACCGGGGATCGTTCGCCGATCCTGTCCAAGACGCCGATCGAGGGGATTTTTGTCAACTGCGGCTGGGGCACCGGCGGGTTCAAGGCGATCCCCGGATCAGGCTGGGCGATGGCCGAACTGATGGCCAAAGGGCATTCGCCATTAACCGAAGAGTATTCGATGTGGCGATTCCGCGAGGGCAAGTTCATCGACGAAAGCGTCGCGGCGGGGGTGGCGCATTGATGGCGATGGCAATGACGGTCGGGAACCGCATTCGGTTATGGCGGGTTGTGCCTGAACAACGCTCGATTGTGGAGGCCAGACCATGTCCGATCCAAACACCAATGCCCGACGCTCGGGGAACGGAACGCTGTACTTTATCGTCGGCGCGCTCGTCGTCGCTGTCGGCGTACTCTATTGGCTTTTCAGCGGAGGTGCGGTGCCTGTTACCACTGATGCGGCAGCACCCGCCGAAACCAACATCACAATCGACAACGCGGCCCCGGCAGATGCTCCCGCAGCCACAGACGCACCTGCAGCCACAGAGCCGTCAGCTGGCACAGAACCGGCTCCCGCAGGGAACTGACGCCGCACGGGTCGATGACTTGCGGGCCGGTGGGTTTCGCGGGATGAAACCGGCGAAACCCTGCCCATTCATCATTGGGAATCGAGCCGGTTCCAGCCCGGATCGGGTGGGGATTTCCGCTGGTATTTCACTGGATGGCGATTGTGCTTTGATAGGATCTTCATCAAAGGAGGATGTATCATGGCTGACTATATCACAGGCCGCGAAAGTAGCAGCAGTGTCGGGCTCTGGGTTGCCGGCGGGATCGTTGCCCTGCTGGTCGTCATCTTTTCGCTGGTTGCAATGGGCGGCGGCGGAACGACACCCGCAGATCCGGCATACGCGCCGGCAGGTGCCGATCCTGTCGACACTGCACCGGCTGTTGCACCAGAGCTGGAAACCCCGGCACCAGTCGTCCAATAACCTCACCAAAGTGCCAAATTGCAATGGCGGGCGCAGCAATGCGTCCGCCATCGTCATGTCATCGGAGTCCCGTTCATGCTGATCCTGCACTGCCCCTATTGCGGCGTGGATGCCGACGAAACCGAATTGGCGGCCGGCGGTGAGGCACATCTGAAACGCGAGAGCGTTGGCACGACCGACACTGATTTCGAAGATTACCTGTTCATGCGCGAGAACCCCAAGGGCGTGCATTTCGAACGCTGGCGGCATGCCTTTGGCTGCGGCAAATGGTTTCTGGCGGCGCGCGATACCGCGACTCTCGAGGTTTTCGGGACTTATCCGGCCCAGTCCAAGGCCCCGCCACAGTCGATCAGGGACGCAATCAGCGCCAATCGACCCGGTTGGCGGTGGAGGGAATTCGCATGAGCACGCGTTTGGCATCGGGCGGGCGACTGGTCGATCGCGATCGCGCGATAGGATTTTCGTTCAATGGCAAGCGTTTGCAGGGCTTTCTGGGGGACACGCTGGCATCAGCCTTGCTGGCCAATGACCAGATTTTGATTGGTCGTTCATTCAAGTATCACCGTCCGCGGGGTGTGGTGGCCGCCGGGGCCGAGGAGCCGAACGGGTTGGTCAATCTGGGTGTCGGTGCCGGATTTGAACCGAACCAGCGGGTCACCACGACCGAACTATTTGATGGTCTGGTCGCGCGGTCGCAGAACCATTGGCCGACGCTTGAATTCGATGTCGGCGTGATCAACAAGCATCTGTCGCGGTTCATGCCGGCGGGATTCTATTACAAAATGTTCATCCATCCGCGCCCATTCTGGAAACATGTCTACGAACCCTTCATCAGACAGGCGGCGGGGTTGGGCAAGGCGCCGAAAGACCCCGATGGATCGACCTACGAACATTTCCATGTCCATGTCGACGTGCTGGTCATCGGCGGCGGGATTGCCGGATTGGCGGCGGCGCTCGAAGCCGGGCGCGCAGGGGCGCGGGTCCTGTTGATCGAGCAGACTTCAGGTTGGGGCGGTCGGGCCGTGGTTGATCGTGCCGTCATTGACGGGCTGGATGCCGAAGAATGGGTTAGCAAGACGCTGGAAGACATTGAAACGATGCCAAATGTCACCACCCGCGCTCGGACCATGGGGGCCGGTGTTTACGATCATGGCTATGTCCTTGCCTATGAGCGACTGACCGATCATGCGCCCGATACCGCGGGTCCGCGTCACCGGCTCTGGCGTGTGCGTGCCGCGCAGACGATTACCGCAACGGGCGCAATTGAACGGCCTTTGTCGTTTGCAGGCAATGACGTGCCTGGCGTTCTTTTGGCTGCTGCAGTGCGCGATTACGTGGTGAACTGGGGCGTGTCGCCGGGTGACCGAACGGTGGTCGTCACCAACAATGACGACGCTTATCGCACTGCCATCGCGTTAAAAAAGGTAGGGCTTGACGTGCCTGCGATCATCGATGCGCGATCGTTTGCCGGTGGCGATCTGGCCGAGGAGGCGCGGGCGCTGGGCATTCGGATTGAAGCGGGTAAAGCCATAGCGGGGGTCAAGGGCGGCAAGCGCGTCACCGGTGTCAGGATCTGTGCGCAGGCTGGTGAAGGTGCGGTTCTTGACGAAATCGCCTGTGATTGCGTAGCGATGTCGGGCGGCTGGTCGCCGGTTGTGCATCTGTGGTCGCATTGCGGGGGCAAGCTGGTCTGGGACGCCGATCAGGCGATGTTTCGCCCGGACGCCGACCGTGCCCCGACCGGGGCAGACGGGTCGCCATTCGTGCGCACGGCAGGCATTGCCAACGGGCATCTGCACACGGCCGAGGTTGTGGCCGATGGTTTTGCGGCCGGTCGAAGTGCTGCAAAGGTGGCGGGACAAACGCCGAAAGGGGGCAGCGTCCCGCTGGGCGAGGATGTGACTGAGGCGCCGATCGAACCGGTCTGGCTGATGCCGCAAGGGGCGGGAATTGCGCTGCGGTCCAAGGCATGGCTGGACTTTCAGAACGATGTAAAGGTGTCTGACGTTCAACTTGCAGCACAGGAGGGATTTGAATCGGTCGAACATGCCAAAAGGTACACCACACTCGGGATGGCGACAGATCAAGGTAAACTAAGCAATATCAACGGCTTGGCGACCCTTGCTAAATCGTTGAACGCCAGTATTCCAAACGTGGGTACCACCACGTTTCGTCCGCCCTATACGCCGATCAGCATGGGGTCGATTGCCGGTGCCGCGCGTGGTGAAATCTTTCAGCCAGTCCGCCTGACGCCGATATCGGACTGGTCCAACGCGAACGGGGCCGACAACGAACCCGTCGGCCAGTGGCGTCGTCCCTTCGCATATGTACGCACCAGCGAAACCGTACATGACGCGGTTAACCGCGAGGTCACGAATACCCGCGAGCGGTTGGGGCTTCTGGATGCCTCTACCTTGGGCAAGCTGATCGTCAAAGGGCCTGACGCCGGCCGGTTCCTCGACATGCTGTATACCAACATGATGTCGACCCTCGCTGTCGGAAAGTGTCGTTATGGCCTGATGTGCAGCGAGAACGGTTTTCTGATCGATGATGGAGTCGTTGCCCGGATCGACGAGGATACCTGGCTTTGCCACACAACCACCGGCGGCGCGGAACGTATTCATGGCTGGATGGAAGACTGGATTCAGTGTGAATGGTGGGACTGGAAAGTCTATATTGCCAACGTTACCGAACAATACGCGCAAGTCGCCGTGGTTGGCCCTAATGCCCGCAAACTGTTGGAAAAGCTGGGCGGCATGGATGTATCCAAAGAAGCCTTGCCGTTCATGCAGTGGGCCGATGGGATGATTGGTGGCTTCAAGGTCAGAGTTTACCGGATCTCATTCTCGGGCGAGTTGTCGTTTGAAATCGCTGTGGCTGCGTCGCAGGGCCGGGCGTTCTGGGAGACGCTGATGGAAGCCGGTCAGGCGTTTGACGCGATGCCCTATGGCACCGAATGCCTTCATATTCTGCGGGCCGAGAAGGGTTTCATCATGATCGGTGACGAAACGGATGGAACGGTAATTCCACAGGATCTGAACCTTGGCTGGGCCATCGCAAAGAAGAAAGCCGACTATCTTGGGAAGCGCGGTCAGGAGCGCAGCCATATGACCAGTCCGGACCGCTGGAAACTTGTCGGGCTCGAGACGCTTGACGGATCAGTGATCGAAGATGGTGCCTATGCCGTGGCCGATGGGGTGAATGCCAACGGGCAGAGGAATACTCAAGGTCGTGTCACCTCGACCTACTATTCTCAGACCCTGCAGCGCGGCATAGCAATGGGATTGGTTCTGCATGGGCCGGATCGGATGGGCGAAGAAATCGACCTGACCAAATCGGGGGGCGGCGTCGTGCGTGCCCGGATTGTCGATCAGGTTTTCTACGACAAGGCCGGGGAGAAACAGGATGTCTGAGCCGGTATCTGCATTGGATGGCCGCATCGCTGCGGGCGACGTGACAGTGCGCGATTGCGGATTGCAGGGAATGATCACGCTGCGCGGGGATTTGGGTGCCAGCAAGGTCAAGGCGGTCTGCAAGGCGATCGCGGGTCATTCGATTCCCGAGTCAGGGCGGATTGCGTTCAACGGAGACAAAGGGCTGGTCTGGATGTCACCCGACGAAGTATTAGTTCTGGTGCCTTATTTGGATGTTGCCGGGACGTTGATGGAGATCGACAAGGCGTTGAAGGGGCTGCATTATCTGGCCGTCGATGTATCAGATGCGCGGGCCGTGATCGCGGTGGAGGGGCCGTTCGCCGCTGAAGTCATCGCCAAACTTGCGCCGGTCGACCTGCACCCCGACAGCTTTGCAGTCGGGCAGTTCCGGCGCAGCCGGCTGGGCCAGACTGCGGCCGCCTTTTGGCGGTCCGACACCGGATTTCTAGTGGTCTGCTTTCGTTCGCTGGCGGGCTACATGTTCGACCAGTTGGCTGTTGCTGCCAAAGCCGGGCCAGTGGATGTGTTTCGCACAGGTTAGTTGGCGATATTCGAATTGTCTGTTCAGTAATTAGGGCTAATGTGGGCCGTTGCGCCATATTGTTTCCAGAAAATTACGACCATATCGATCCGGCCCGCGTTCTTAGAATTTGCAGTGCCGCGCAGGCGTTTCAGGAAGAATTCTTCGCGTGATTTGACAGCGCAATGGTTGATCTGGCCAAATCCGTAGCTGACCGTATCGGCGTTTGACCGCCAGCCTTTGCGATATACCCTTTCACCGACGTCTTCGAAGCTGCAATTTACCCATTTTGCAAGTTCGGGCGCCGGACTGCGCAGTTTTTCGTCAAATTTTGGCCGGTGGACATTGAAATAGTCGAACCTTTCCGGGCGGAACAGGCATCTAAAACTCCAGACAAGGCCGTTTGCAGGGTTTTCATGGCTTGACCCGCGTTGAAACCGCTGGGTGACCAGGCCCGGTTCCATTCGGGCGCGTCCGCAGGATCCCATCATCCGCCAGTTGATCAGAACCGCGTCGGCAGTTTCGATTGCAGCGATCAGGTCATCGACACGATGATCGCCGATCCGGACATTCAGAAACTCGTCGGCATCAATGATCAGGATCCACTGGCTGTCCATCACCTCGGGGTTGGCGGTGCCGAGCGCAAGCGCATTGGGCTGCGGCTTTTTCCCTTCGGGCACGTCGTTGCGGAAGTGTTGGACATGGCCCATCTCCTGCAGCCGGATGAGCATGTCATCGGTGCCGTCGCAACAGTCGTTGGTATGGACGCAGATATCGTCGAACCCGACGTGGCGATGATAGGCGACCCATTCGACAAGGCAGTGGCCTTCGTCTTACATCATTGAAAGGATCGTAGGGCTGTGCTTTGCCGCCATGACTGCAGATGCTCCTGTCCTGCTTACGCGTGACTGCGCCAAACCGATAAAGGTGGCGTGGGGCTGACCGGTTTCTCCAGTTCCTCATTGTTCAGCATCGTGAAACAATGTCGAATGTCCAATCTCAGCTTATCCGCAGCATGGAACCTTTCACTCGGTTCCCGGTTCTGGAATAAAGAAGCTTGACGAATGCCCGGCACGCACTTTGTTCGGGCCAGAGATGCAACATTCAAAGGGGGACTAACCCAATGCCTTTCGACCTTCCCGACCTTCCATTTGCCCACGACGCGCTGGCTGCCAAGGGCATGTCCAAGGAGACGCTCGAATATCATCACGACATGCACCACAAGGCCTATGTCGATAACGGCAACAAGCTGATCGCGGGGACCGAGTGGGAGAGCAAGTCGCTTGAAGAGATCATCAAGGGTACCTACAAGGCAGGCGATGTTGCCCAGTCGGGCATTTTCAACAACATCAGCCAACTTTGGAACCATAACCAGTTCTGGGAAATGATGTCGCCCGATAGCGGCAGCATGCCGTCGGAAGTCGAGAAGGCATTGAAAGACTCCTTCGGATCGGTCGACGACTTCAAAAAGAAGTTTTCCGAAGCCGGTGCCGGCCAGTTCGGATCGGGCTGGGCCTGGCTCGTCAAAGACAAGGACGGATCGCTCAAGGTCATCAAGACCGAGAACGGGGTGAATCCGGTTTGCTTTGGTCAGACCGCCCTGTTGGCCTGCGATGTGTGGGAGCATTCATATTACATCGACTTTCGTAACAAACGCCCGGCCTACCTGACCAACTTTCTCGACAATCTGGTCAATTGGGAGAACGTCGCTTCGCGGATGTGAAACCGAGGCACTCATGCCAATTAGAATCCACCACGGCCCGTAAAAACGCTTTGCGGGCCGTCCGCATTTCGGAACCTTTGTCGGTCTCGCGCTGTTAGTCCGTTGAATCCCAAACGGAAGAGGCGACCATGGCAGACCGCAAGCGTTCGCACGACGGCAAGCAGGAAACCAAGGATTATCTTGGCGATGCCGAAACCCCCGACCAGCAGGGTCGTAGCGGCGGCCAGATCCAGCGCCGCGTCGGCACCAGCGACGAGAAACGGCGCGCCGAACTGGACAATCCAGGCATCACGCGCGTCCGCAAGGCCGACGAGATCGCTACCGGGAATGAACGGGAGGACAAGGATGACTAGATTGACCAACGACACGTGGGTGCTGGTCGCCGACGGCGAAAAAGCGTTGTTTTTGCGCAATATTACCGATGGCGAAGACCCGAACCTGGAAGTGATCCGCAAGGAAGAGCAGGACAATCCGAAAGACATTGATCAGTCCGCCAACCGGCCAGGGCGGGTCGCGCAGTCGGCCAATCCGGGCAAATCGGCCTATGAGGAAACCGACTGGCACGAATTGGCCAAGGACCGTTTTGCCGCCGATCTGGCGGATATGCTTTATGAACGCGCCCACAAGGGCCAGTTTGACCGCATCGTGCTGGTCGCGTCGCCGCAGGTGTTGGGCGAGTTGCGCGGGCAGCTTCACCTTGAGGTTACCGACAAGGTGGTGGGTGAGATTCCCAAGACCCTGACGAACCACCCGATCAACGAGATCGAAAAGATCGTCAAAGCGGAGCTGGCGGCGTAAGTGTTCCCCATCGCCTGGACATCTATGGGAGCGCCCGCAAAAGCTGTGACTGCAAGGTTGCCACGGAGTCTGCAATCGTGACGAAATCACGCAGGCTGGGGTCAGCAAAGCCTTGGGCGATAACATGGTCCAGCAAGGCGGTCAGCGGATCCCAGTAACCGGCAATGTTCAACAGAAAAATCGGCTTTGCGTGGAGGCCAAGCTGGCGCCAGGTCAGAACCTCGAAGAATTCGTCAAGGCTTCCAGCGCCGCCCGGCAGAACGACGACGGCATCGGCATTCATTATCATTACTTTTTTGCGTTCGTGCATGGTTTCGGTGATGACAAATGTGTCCAGATCGCGTTTGCCGACCTCTTGGTTCAGCAGGTGTGTCGGGATGACCCCAAAGGTTTTGCCGCCGCCCGTCTGTGCCGCCTTGGCGACCAACCCCATCAGACCGACATCGCCGGCGCCATAGACAAGTCGCCAGCCATTTGCGGCGAACATCGCGCCTGCACCGGTTGCGGCCCGTGCATAGGCGGGATCGCTGCCTGGTCGAGAGCCGCAGTAGACGCAGACCGAACGGTTGGGCATGGGGTCAACTTTCGTGTTGTGGCCTTTGGTTGGCTTTGACCGTGCATAGCGGCGTTGCTATGGTCGCTCAACCGGCTGCCGCGGATTTTGCGGCGACCGCTGGATTTCGGGGGAACTCCGGGTGGCAAAAGACAGAGCTAAAGGCACGGCAGGGGTGATCCTGGGCGGTGCCGTGGCGCTGCTGCTAACGGCGTTTGCTGGATATCTGATGATACCTTCGGTTGAAATGCCGGTGGCCCAGTTAACCGAAGCAGGCGTCGTGGCCGCAACGGAACCGGTAGCAGACCCCGCAATCACGACATTTTCGCCCGAGATCAAGGATGTGCGCATCGCGCCTGACGGTGCGGCAGTAATTGCGGGATTTGCATTGGGGGGCACGGCTGTCGACATCCTTCTGGACGGTGAACCTTTGCAGCGGGTCACCGCCGAACCGAACGGCGCGTTTGTCGCGCTTTTGTCGCTTGGACCATCGGATCGGCCGCGCCGTCTGTCGTTGATCGCTGATCCCGACGGGGCGGCTGTCGTTTCAGAGCAGGAAATCTATATGGCACCGCTGCCGGCACCGGTTGCGGTTGTGAACAGCGATGCGGACGCGGCGAGCGGCGAGGCGCAGGCGATGGCATCGCCAGAGCAAGTTGCAACGCCCGATGTGGCACCGATCGTAGTTCCAGACCCGGTTTCGACCGAGCCTGAACCGACGTTCGCCGCAATCAGCGATCCAACAGCAGCCGATCCGGGTGGCGCCACCGAGGCGGATGTCGCGCCCGCTGACGCCGCTGCGTTGCAAAGCGCGGCACCTAGCGTGGTTGCGACCGCACCCGGGAGTGCCGACAATTCCGCCGCGCTTGTCGACGCGGGACCAGCAGCGCCTGCAACTGCGCTCGCGCCGCCGACCAAGCTGGCGAGACCGCCGGTCCTGTTGTCTGATGCCGAAGGGGTGCGGGTCCTGCAACCCGCTAGCGCGGCCAACAGTACGCCCGAAGTGACGTCGTCGGTGGCCCTAGATACCATCACCTACGATGCAGCGGGTGAGGTCTTGCTGGCCGGACGCGCCGGGGCGGCGGGTTTCATTCGCGTCTATCTCGACAATGAACCGATCAGCGATACGCCGATTGCGCCAAGCGGTGCCTGGTCGATTGATCTGCCGCAGGTCGATACCGGCATTTACACGCTTCGGGTCGATCAGGTGGACGCGCAAGGCGCGGTCGTCAGTCGGATCGAAACCCCGTTCCAGCGCGAGGAGCCCGCCGCCGTCGCTGCAGCGATGGCCGACCAGACTGTCGACGGTTTTGATATTGCCGTGAAAACGGTCCAGCCGGGGGCGACGCTTTGGGCCATCGCGCGCGAACGCTATGGCGAGGGCATCCTGTATGTGCGGGTTTTCGAGGCTAACCGCGACCGGATCCGCGACCCCAATCTGATCTATCCGGGTCAGGTTTTTGTCATCCCGAAGCCGACAGAATGAACTTCCACCTCTGGCCTTTGGCGCTTTGCCGCCTTAGGTAAACAGGTCAGTTCAGTCTGGAGACCCGCATGCGCCGCCTTGCCAAGACAGACGCCAATCTTGGCGGCAAAAAGATCGAAGGCTGGAATGTGATCCAGCGGGTGATGCCCTATCTGTGGCCCAAAGGCGAGACTGCCGTCAAAGTCCGGGTTGTCCTTGCGCTGACGATACTGATGCTGGCAAACGTCATCGCCGTCGGAACCCCGATCCTTTATCAGCAGGCCGTTGATGCCTTGGCACCGAAGGCCGACACGCCGGTGACGTTTCTGGCTTTGGGTGCGGTGGGCCTGACGGTTGCATATGGACTGGCCCGCGTTATCTCGGGCGGGTTCCAGCAATTGCGCGACGTGATTTTTACCCCGGTGGGGCAGGGTGCGTTGCGGGCGCTGGCACGCGAGACATTCGTGCATATTCACCGCCTGTCGATGCGCTATCACATCACCCGCAAGACTGGCGGCCTTAGTCGGGTGATCGAGCGGGGGGTCAAAGGTGTCGATTTCCTGCTGCGGTTCCTGCTGTTCAGCATGGGCCCGCTGGTGATCCAGCTTTTGATGATTTTAGGGGTCCTGTTTTACAAATTCGACGCCTGGTACATGGTCGTCGTTTTGGTGACGATCGGACTTTATACGTGGTTCACTTTCGCGATCACCGAATTACGGGTCAAGATCCGCAAGGTGATGAACGAGCAGGATACCGACGCCAATCAAAAGGCGATCGACAGCTTGCTGAATTTTGAAACCGTCAAGTATTTCGGCGCCGAAAAGTGGGAAGCCGAGCGTTATGACGGGGCAATGGCCAAATATGCCGATGCGGCGGTGCGCACCAACTATTCGCTGGCCTTCCTGAACTTTGGCCAGACGTTCCTGATCACGGTCGGGCTGGTCGTTGTCATGGTCATGGCGGCGCACGGGGTGCAAAACGGGGCCCTTACGGTTGGCGACTTTGTCATGGTCAACGCCTACATGATCCAGATCACGATGCCGCTGAACTTTCTGGGCACGGTTTATCGCGAAATTCGCCAGGCCCTGATCGATATGGGGGATATGTTTGATTTGTTAGAGCAACCGGCAGAAGTTGTCGACAAAGCTGGCGCAGATGTTCTAAAAGTGCAAGGCGGCGAGGTGGTGCTTGACGACGTCGCGTTTGGATATGATGTCGCACGGCCGATCCTGAAGGGTGTATCGCTGCGGGTTGAAAAGGGTCAGACGGTTGCGATCGTCGGTTCGTCCGGGTCAGGAAAATCGACCATCGGACGTTTGCTGTTCCGGTTCTATGATGTCACGGGCGGCAGCCTGAAGATCGACGGACAGGATGTGCGCGATGTGACGCAGGAATCCCTGCATGCCCAGATCGGGGTGGTGCCGCAGGATACCGTGCTGTTCAATGACACAGTGCATTACAACATCGCCTATGGACGTCCCGATGCGTCTGAAGGCGAAATCATCGCTGCCGCCAAGGCTGCCAAGATCCATGATTTCATCATGTCCATGCCCGATCAATACGATACGACAGTGGGCGAACGCGGGCTGAAGCTATCGGGTGGCGAAAAGCAACGGGTCGGAATTGCCCGGACCCTGTTGAAGAACCCGCCGATCCTGCTGCTGGACGAAGCCACCAGCGCGCTGGACACCGAAACCGAGATGGAGATCCAAGCCGAGTTGAAGGCGATGGGGCATGGCCGCACCGTCATCACCATCGCGCACCGGCTGACGACGATTCAGGATGCCGACCGGATTGTGGTGCTTGAGGATGGGAAGATTGTCGAACAGGGGACGCACGATGTACTGCTGGCCCGCGAGGGGCGCTATGCGAATTTGTGGAACCGGCAGTTGACCGAAGAGGCCGCCTGATTGCGGCGGTGCGGCAACTGACGTAAAAGCCGAGTCGATCCAAACCTGCGAGTCCATCATGTCGCCACTCTTTCGCACGGCCCTGATCCTGGGTCTGTTGTCCGCTGTCGGACCCTTCGCCATCGACATGTATCTGCCGGCGATGCCAGACATTGGCTCGGACCTTGGCGCGAGTGTCGGCGCCGTGCAGGCGACGCTGACGCTGTACTTCGTCGCTTTTGGCCTGTCGCAGATGTTCTATGGTCCACTGGCCGATCAGGTTGGTCGCAAACCCCCGATTCTGTTGGGTCTTGGGCTATTCCTGATCGGGTCGATGATGTGCGCATTCGCCCCGACAATCGGATGGTTGATCGCGGGCCGTGTGGTGCAGGCGCTTGGCGCGGCGGCGGTCATGGTGGTGCCCCGTGCAATCATCCGCGACATGATGACCGGGGCCGAGGCCGCGCGGTTGATGGCGGCGATCATGATGGTGATTTCGGTGTCGCCAATGTTGGCGCCGCTGGTCGGGGCCGGGTTTCTGGCGATCGGCAATTGGCGCCTGGTCTTCTGGGCGCTTGCCGCGGTGTCGCTGATCAGCCTTGCCATCACGATTTTCGTGCAGCCCGAAACCCTGAAGCCCGAGGACCGGGTGCGCGTCAACCTCGGGTCGATGGGGCGGGGTATCCGGGTCCTGATGACCGATCCGGGTTTTCTGGGACTGACGTTTGTCGGAGCCTTCGGATTTGCAAGCTTTTTCGTTTTCATCTCAAGCGCGTCGTTCGTTTATTCCGGGCAGTTCGGCCTTACCCCGGCGCAGTTTGGGCTGGCTTTTGCGGCAAATGCGATGGGTTTTATCGGCGCATCGCAGTTTGCCGGCCTCATCGGCGGGCGCATTGGCATGGGACCGATGATCAGGCTTGCTGCGTTTGTGTTTGCCTGCGCGACCGGTTTGCTGCTGTTTCTGGCGCTGGCCGAGATGGCAGGGCTTTGGACGATCATCGTGTTGCTGGTTGTCGGCAATGCCGGGCTGGGCCTTATCATTCCGGCGACAATGGTCATGGCGTTGGACGAACATGGCGATATTGCTGGCCTTGCGTCGTCGTTGGGCGGGACGCTGCAGATGCTGACTGGCGGCCTGTTCGTGGCGCTGACGGGTCCGTTCTTTGATGGCACCGCGCTGCCGATGATTGCGGCCATCGCGCTGGCAGCCTTGGTTACGCTGGGGTTGGCACTGTGGGTGTTGCCGCGGCTGAAACCGGCGCCTATTCCGCAGCCCTGAGCGGTGCCAGCGGCAGCGCCTCGTCAGGATCCCTCCAGATGAATTCGGGTGCTTTGATCTGTTTCGCCTCACGCGACAGTGCCCAGTCACGGGCGGCCCGGCTGGATCGACCCAGCGACAATTTCGCCAGCAGTTGCGCGGCCCAGTGGGCGTAGGTGGTGATCCAGACCCGCAGCGCCAGCATCGAGGGGGTGAAAACCAGAGTCAGCATCGTGGCGATGCCAAGACCAAACACGACAGCGGTGGCCAGTTGTTTCCACCAAAGCGCGGTCGGACTGTCGATCGAATAACCGCCGTTGATGAAATCGAGGCTGAGGCCGAACATCATCGGCGCGAGGCCTGCCATCGTCGTGATCGTGGTCAGCAGGACCGGGCGGATGCGGTCCTCGGCGGTGCGGGTAATCGCCTCGGTCCGTGGCATGTACTTGCTGTATTCCTGAAAGGTGTCGATCAGCACAATGTTGTTGTTCACCACGATTCCGGCAAGGGCGACGATCCCGGTCCCGGTCATGATGATGCTGAATGTCTGGTCCATCACCAGCATCCCGATCAGGACCCCGGCGGTCGACAGGACCACCGCAAGCAGCACCAGCACCGCATTGTAAACACTGTTGAATTGTGCCAACAGGATAATGAACATCAGCCCCAGTGCCCCGGCGAATGCGGTCATCAGGAACTGGCCCGACTCGGCTTGGTCTTCCTGGTCTCCCGTCCATTGCCAGGTGACAGACGCGGGCAGGTCGGTGGTTTCCAGGCGTTTGGTCAGATACGCAATCCGTTCATTGGCATTGATGGGCACGGCGCGGGCAGTGCCTCGGTCCAGCAGTGATTGCACATCAGTTCGGGTCTGACCATCGGCCAAGGCGACAATCGCATATCTGGTGTCGCCCACGGTAATCGTGTCGCCCGCTGAAGCCTCGGTCAGCGTCGCGATAGGCGTGTCGTCGATGCCTTGCAGCGCGAACAAGCCGTCGGTGACGCCCGCCTTGATATCAAAATAGCGTTCCTGATCGACCCGGTCGATCTGCGCAAGTTTTGGCACCGGCGTTCTGGTGACGAAATTCGACAACGGTACCAGGCCGCCGGGGGTGCGAACCCGCAGACTGTCGAGAGTGGACAGCACCCTGTCCTGTTCGGGCAGTCGGACGCGGATTTCGATTTCTTCGTCACTGGAATCGACGCGCATGGTGTCCAGCAGGATGCCCCGCGTAACCAGTTGAACCATGCCGCCGACCGACGCGACGTCAGCGCCATACCGCCCGGCCTTTTCGACATCGACATCAATCTGCCAGTCGATGCCGGGCAGCGGCAGGGTGTCGTCGATCTGTTCCAGTCCCGGCGTCGCCTCGTAGGCGGCCCGCACGGTCGCGGTGGCGGCCAACAGATCGTTCCAGTCGGTCGATTTGATCCGCAGATGCACGGGTTTGCCGCTGGCGGGGCCGCGTGCCTGCGCCAGAATTTCGGTGTGAATCCCGGGGATCAGGTCAAGCTCGGCCTGCAACTGGTCGATCACCAGATCGCCGTCGAGGTCGGGCCGGTCGCGCCGGTCATTCCATGCGATGGTTTCAAGTTGCACCTGTCCGATGGTGTCACGCGGCGTGCCGGCCCCGCTGGCGTCGGTGTTAAGCCCGCCGGACCCGGCAAAGGAAAACGCGTTCAATACGCCGGGGTGGGCCAACACCACGTCTTCGACCTGACGCACCAGCGCGTCCTTTTCGGGCAGCGACAGGTTGCCGCGTGCCTGGACGAAAACGATGGCCTGTTCGGGTTCGCTTTCGACAAAGAACTCGACGCCTTTGCTGTGGGTGCCATAATAGCTGAAGGTGGACATGACGAAAAGGCCGACCAGTCCGATGGTGACCAGAGGCATCACCGGATTGCCGGCGATCAGATGGATAAACCGACCGAACAGCTTGCGCCGGTAGCCAGCGATTATTCGGGTTTTTCGCCGTTCGATCCGGGCAGCGCCGACAGCGATCGAGGCAAATATGGCCCCAACAAGGAACAGCACCAAACCGGGGATCGACGCCGTGAAACCGTCTGTTTGCACTGCCTGCCCTGACAGATATCCGGGGTTCAGTGCCAGCATGGCCCCGAGAAAGACCACAAGGACTGCAAGCAGGACCAGTGCCGCCCGGACTTCCCAAGGCAAGCGTGCACGCAGCAGATTGGATGCGCGCGCAAAGGTGCGTCCGATCCGCCCCGAAACGCCCCCCATGACCGGCAGAAAGATGATGGCGACGATGAAGGATGCGATCAGCACGAAAATCATCGTGACCGGGAGCATCCCCATGAATTGACCCGGAACGCCCGGCCAGAACAGCATCGGCAGGAAGGCGCAGAGTGTCGTGGCGGTCGAGGCCGCGATTGGCCAGAACATCCGTTTGGCGGCTTCGGTATAGGCGTGCATCGGGCCGACGCCTTCGGAAATCCGCTTGTCCGCATATTCGACGACGACGACGGCGCCGTCGACCAGCATGCCAACCGCCAGAATGAGGCCGAACATGACGATGTTCGAGATCGTGACGTCCATCACCGCAAACAGCGCAAAGGTCATCAGGAACGACGTCGGGATGGCTATCCCCACCAGCAACGCCGATCGGGTTCCGAGGGCTGCCAGCACAACGATCATGACCAGTGCAATGGCGGTCAGTACCGATCCTTCCAACTGGCTGACCATCGAGGCGACGTTCTTGGATTGATCGTTGGATGTGCCGACCTGGATCGCCGCCCGCAGTTCCGGGGTCCAGGTGGCGCGTTCCTTTTCAATTTCTTCCCGCACAAGGGCGGCGGTATCGATCAGGTTGAATCCGCGACGTTTGACGACTTGCAGGGCTACCGTGGTGACGCCGTTAAAGCGGGCGGTTCCGGTGCGGTCTTCAAACGTCAACCGAATCGTCGCCAGATCGCCGAGTGTCACCACGCGATCGCCATTGGTCTTGACGGGGAGGTTGTAGACATCCTGGGGTTCGTCGAAGGATGAGGGGATCTTGACGGCGAATGTGCCTTGCGCGCTGTCAATCTCGCCCGCTGCGATCAGCAGGTTGTTGCGGGTGACGACGCCGATCAATTCGGTTGCGGTGACGTCGTAGGCCTCGAGCCGCAGGGGGTCGATCACAACCTCGAGCATTTCGTCACGTTGACCGGCCAATCCGGCCTCGAGAATGGAGTCCAGCGATTCAAGCCGGGTCTGCAGGTTTCTGGCGACCTGCACGAGCGTCCTTTCGGGAACCTGCCCCGTAAGGTTGATGATCAGGATCGGAAATTCGGAAAAGTTGATCTCGTTGATTGCATATTGGTCGGCACCGGCGGGAAACTGCGCTTGGGCCTTGGTCATGGCGTCGCGGATATCGGCAAGGGTCTTTGTCTTGTCCCAGCCAAACTCGAATTCAAGCGCAACCCCCGCGTAACTTTCTGCGGCTGTGGCAGACATGGTTTTCAGCCCGTCCAGATCGGCCAGTTCGGTTTCCATCGGCCTGACCAAAAGGCGTTCGCTGTCGGAAGCCGAAATGCCGGGGAAGGGGACCGAAACAAAGATCGCCGGGATCTCGATGTCGGGTTCGCCCTCTTTGGGCAGACCGACATAGGCATAGATGCCAGCCATCAGTGACAGCACGATGAATGCGATGACCATTCGCGCCCGAGACGCGGCCCAATCAACAATCAGGGTCATCCGTCAATCTCGCGCCAGGTCGGTTCGACGCGCACACCGTCGATGACGAATTCCTGACCAACGACGATCACCTCGATCTGATCAGGCAACCCGGCCAACCAGACCCCGGACACAGTGTCGCGCAACAACTCGACGGGCATGAACTTGGCGGTATTGTCGGCAGTTACCGTTCGCACCCCAAGACGCCCCGCATCGTCCAGTGTCAGCGACGACTGCGGCAGCAGATGCGCCCTGCGGCCGGCCGCTGCTATCTTGATTTCGGCGGTTTGCCCGTCGCTGATCACTAGATCCGTGTTGGGCACCTGAATTTCGGCGCGAAACGTGCGGGTCTGATCGTCGGCGGCGCGTGACAGATAGGTGACGACACCCTGCACTTCGGTCCCGTCGGCAAGGCGGGCGTTTGCGGCGGCCCCCAGCGTGACCTTACCGACATCCGCCTCGGGGACGAAGCCGACCAGTTTGATCGGGTCAAGCTGGACAATTGCGGCGCAGGATCCACCGGGTTGCAGCAGGCTGCCCAATTCCGCCGCATCGGTTTCCAGCAGACCGCCGAAAGGGGCGCGGATTTTCAGACGGTCCAGTTCACGTTCTGCCCCGGCGACGGCCGCTTCGGCGGACTGGATGGCAGCTTTGGCACCTTCGATGGCGGCTGCAGCACTATCGGTGCCTGCCTCAGCACTTGCGATACCCGCCAAGGCCCCTTCAACGGCAGCCTGGGCAGAACTCAGCCCAGCACGTGCGCTTTGCAAGGTCGCGGTGGCATTGGCGACGGCTGTGTCAGAGGCAAAGCCGCTGGTTGAAAGGCGGCTCGCGGCGTTCTGGGTGATTTCAGCTTCCGCGACACGCGCTTCGGCCTCGGCAACGCGCGACCGGGCCTCGGCCAGGCGGGCGCGGGCCA